>NZ_LAVM01000165.1:0-1937 GCF_001083815.1 Nocardiopsis sp. SBT366
CCCGCAGCCCCAGCCGACCCCCTCAGTCCACGCCTCAGCCGTCCACCGCCGCGATGTGCGGCGCCTGCAACGGGCAGGGCGGCACGATGGTCACGAACGACGGCCAGACCCCGGGCAAGAGCATGGGGCGCTGGGTCCCCTGCCAGCCCTGCAAGGGGACGGGAAAGATCTGATGGGGCAGAACAACATCATGAAGTACACCCCTTCGGCCCTCGCCGCCCGACTCCCGAACGGCACCCCCGACCACATCCGCCGGTTGTTCGCGGCCGTCCCCCGACACCGGTTCCTCACCGACGTCATGTGGGGTCCGGGCTTCACCCGCTATGACCGCACCTCGGACCCCGAGGCGTGGACGCGCGCGGTGTACACGGACCAGGCGCTCACCACCCAGCTCGACGACGGCCACGAGGGCGGCAGGCTCATGCCCTCCTCGTCCTCCTCCGCCCCCACCGTGATGGCGCGAATGCTTGCCGCCGCCGACCTCGCCCCCACCCACCGGGTCCTGGAGGTGGGCACCGGCACCGGGTACAACGCCGCCCTCCTCTGCCAGATGTTGGGATCCAGCCAGGTCACCACCGTCGAGATCGACGCGACCGTGGCCGAGACCGCCCGCTCCGCGCTCTTCACCCACGGGGCTCACCCAACCGTGCTCACCGGAGACGGCGAAGCAGCCGCCGGGGACCTCCTCGGATACGACCGGGTGATCGCCACCTGCTCCGTGTCCCGGGTGCCCGCCGTCTGGCTGCGTCGGATGCGCGGACGGGGACGGATCGTCACGCCGTGGGCACCCACCCCCGGGTCCCCGAACGGAGCCCTCGCCGTCCTGGACACGACCGCCACCACGGCCGAGGGGCGGTTCGAGGGAGCGCTGGCCTTCATGTGGGCGCGCGGTCAGCGAGACCCGGGAGGGACGCCGCCCCCGCATCAGGGGATCGAGGCCCAGAGCACCGAACGGGTCCAGGGCGACCCCCGCGTTCCGTGGCTCGACGGCGAGGAGGCACTGCTGTTGTCACTCCTGATGCCCCACTGGGCCTTCGGGATGGGCATGGAGGAAGGGGGCACGGACCCCTACGTGTGGGTGACCTCGACCTCCGCCGACCCCGGGTGGGCCCGGCTGCACGCGGACGGTCGCGTGGAACAGGGCGGCGGTAGGCGTCTGGTCGACGAGGCGGCCGGGGCCTGGGACGTGTGGCAACGCTGGGATCGGCCAGCCGTGGCGGACTTCGGTCTGACCGTCGACCTGGAGAAGGGACTCCAGACCGTGTGGGTCCACGGACCCCAGCACGCCCTGTGGAGTACGCCCAGGTAGTGAGAGAGGGCCCCACAGCCTGTGGGGTCCCATGAAAAAGCTCTGGCGGGTGCACCAACACCCCCAGAGCAGGCCGACAACCCACAGCCCTTGAAAGAAAGCAGATTGCCGACATGACTATTGTGCCGCACACCCCTGCCCTCAACCACACGATCACCCCACTCGACAGCGGGCCTCGGTGGGAGTGCCGCCTCTACCCGGGACAGCTCTCCCAGACCCGCCAGGTCCGCTCGGACCTGGCCGCAGACCTCAACGGGCTGACCGGCCTGACCGGTATCGGAGCCGAGGCCCGTCAGGACATGGTGCTGTGTCTGAGCGAGATGTTCGCCAACGCCTGCGACCACTCCCGTTCCGGACAGGACCCCGAAGGGTGCGTGGTCCGCACCCTGGACACACCCCGCCCGGGAACAGTCCGGATCTCGATCATCGACGACGGCACCCGCACCGACACCACAGACTCTTCCCCCAAGGTCCCGCGCAGGCGCACCAGGCAAGAGTGGGAGCGGGCTGAACGCGGCCGGGGGCTGCTGCTGCTCGACCACCTCGCCACCCGATGGGGAACCCGCCCGGTGCTGGACTTCCCCTTCTGCGCAGGGTTGGGCACCGTCATCTGGGCCGAATTCACCCA
>NZ_LAVM01000166.1:0-1830 GCF_001083815.1 Nocardiopsis sp. SBT366
GCCCTTCGGATCGGGGAGGGGGCGGGCCCGCACCACAGTAGCCGTCCCTCGTCCGGGGAACCCTCCCGGTCTCAGTCCTTTTCGCAGTCCTCCAGGATCAGCGACAGCCCGGCGCCGAACAGCCACAGGTCCTTGGACAGGGGGATGCCGTCCGACGTGGGTGCCAGGCTGCCGGGTTTGTGCATGCCGGGCGTGCGCAGGTACATGCCGAGCAGCCCGGCGGCGAAGGCGCTCAATCCGGCTCCCGCGAGTTTGTTCGGTACGAACGGCACCAGCAGCGCGGTGCCCAGGGCGATCTCCCCGGCGCACAGGAGTCGGGCGAAGGTGACCGGGTCGAGCTTGTCCAGGAAGGGGTAGGTGCCCACCGCCATCCCGTGCAGACCCATGGCGGTGTCCTCGTCCGCGCCGCGCTTGTTCAGCCCGGAGTTGAGGATGGACGCGCCGGTCGCGATGCGCAGGACCAGCTGGTGAGGCCGCAGGGGCAGTTTCACGAGTACTCCCGAAGCGAATCGACGACTTGGGGTCACGGTGATATTACTTGGAGTAGTCATCATGAGTGGCTCCCCGACCCCGGGTGTCGGGCGATCGCCAGCTCCCGAGAAAGGCGTTGCTCCTCGCGACGGCCCCGTGGTTGTCTTCACGGATCCACCCCAGCGAGAGGCACACATGCGCAGAGTCATCGTGACCGGCGGCGGTACCGGCATGGGCAGGGCGATCGCGGAGATGTTCGTCTCGGGCGGGGACGAGGTGTACGTCCTGGGCAGGCGCAGGGAACCCCTCGAGCGAGTCGCCGCCGCCCACCCCGGGGGTCGCGTCGTCCCCCTCCCAGCGGACCTCACCGACGAGGAAGCCGTCCTGGCCGTGACCGAAAGGCTGTCGGACGCACCCGTCGACGTCCTGGTCAACAACGCGGGCGGGATCATCAAGGAGAACCCCGTCGACACCAGGGGCCTCTTCGACCTCTACCGCCGCACCATCGACGCCAACCTGCTGTCCGCGATGATGCTCACCCAGGCACTGTGGCCCGCGTTCCGCCGCCCGGGAGGCAGGGTCGTCAACATCAGCTCCATCGCCGCGCATCGGGGCGGTGGCGACGCCTACGCCGCGGCCAAGGCCGGACTCTGCGGTTGGGGGATCGACCTCGCCAGGCGCGGCGGCCCCGACGGCATCACCGTCAACACCCTCACCCCCGGCTACGTGCAGGACACCGAGTTCTTCACCGAGGAGGGGCGTTCGTCCAGGCACGACACCCTCGCCGCCGAGACCATGGTCGGTCGAGCGGGCACCCCGGACGACATCGCCGCGGTGGTGGGGTTCCTCGCCTCCCCCGAGGCGTCCTGGACCACCGGACAGGTCCTGGGGGTGAACGGCGGCGCCCTGCCCGGTCACTGACGGCGGACCACAGCGGCTTTTTCGCGCGCCTGGCCCTCCTAGGCTCGTGCCCATGAACGACACACCCCCCGCTCCCCGTCTCGCCAAAATCACCCCGGAGAACGTCGGAGCCGCCTGTGACCTGCGTGTCCACCCCGACCAGGAACGCTTCGTCGCGCCGGTGGAGCGCTCCCTCGCCGAGGCCTACGCGGCCCCTCCGAACGTGGCCTGGCCCCGGCTGGTCCTGGCCGGTGGCGAGGTCGTCGGTTTCGTCATGGGGGGTTTCGACCCCGACGCCGGAATCGATGCCTTCCGCTGCGGGATCTGGCGGCTGAACGTGTCCGCCGCGCATCAGGGGCTCGGCTACGGGCGGTTCGCCGTGGAGGCGGTGGCCCGCGAGGCCCGCCGTCGAGGGCGGGACCGGCTCACCGTCCTCTGGGTGCCGGGGGAGGGCGGGCC
>NZ_LAVM01000167.1:0-1767 GCF_001083815.1 Nocardiopsis sp. SBT366
ACGACGACCCCACACATGACCCCACCCACAGCTGAACACCACCCCACCCACCACGAAGGGGGGCGGCGGGCCACCACGGCCCACCGCCCCCCTTGTCACACACGGCCCTCAGACCCCGTCCGACTCCAACTCCGACGGCGGGGAATCGATCACACCCTCACGCGCATCCGAATCCAGCCCGGCCCGCGCCTCACGCACCCCCACCACGTCAGCGGCATCCGACACCATCCGCGAGAAGATCACCGGCTGATCCAGACTCACCATGTGCCCCGCACGCGGAACGTTCACCAAACGCCCCTCCACGCACGCGTCGAAGAACGCCTTCTCATGGATCCGGAAATGGTCCCGCGCCCCGTTCACCAACCACACCGGACCCCCGTACGCCGACAACGCCGACAACGCGTCGATCGTCGCCAACTCGTCGATCACCGCCGTCGCCGCCTCCACGGCCAGACCACCGTCGACCACCGCGTCAGCCGCACCATCACGCAACGTCAACCGATGGAACCGCTCATTGACCGCCGCACCCTTGTCCGGCAACCGCTCCATCAACACCGCAGGAATCCGGTACACCTGCGCCAACGACTGATCCGGCTGCGCCGTACAACTGGCCGCCACCAGACCGGCCACCCGACCCGGAGCCGCCCCCGCAGCCGCGATCGACACCAACCCGCCCATGCTCAAACCCACCAACAGGGCCCGACCACCCACGGAGTCAATGGCCTCCAACAACGTGTCCACCGCACGCCCCACCGAGAAGTCCTCACCCCGACGAGACCCGTGAGCCGGAAGATCAGGAGCCACCACCGTGCGCCCCTGCGCCTGCAGGAACTCCACCTGCGGCCGCCACATACTCGACGACGAACGCAAACCGTGCGCCAACACGATCGGAACACCCATCACCGCACCTACTTCCCGGCCCCGTAGGACACCGTCACCGGAGCATGGTCCGACCACCGCTCCTCACGGCTGGGATAACGCTCCACCCGCCCCGACAGTGCCCGAGCAGCCAAACCCGGAGTCGCCACCTGGTAGTCGATCCGCCACCCCGTGTCGTTGTCGAAGGCACGACCACGATAGGACCACCACGAATACGGCCCCTCCTGGTCCGGATACAGAGCACGCACCACGTCCACGTACCCCGCCTCGTCGAACACCCGCGACATCCACGCACGCTCCTCCGGCAGGAACCCCGAGTTCTTCCGGTTCCCCCGCCAGTTCTTCAAATCCGCCTCGGTGTGCGCGATGTTCCAGTCACCACACACCACCAACCCGCGCCCCTGCTCCTCCACACGCGCACGCCGCTCCACCAGGTACGGCAGGAACGCCTCCATGAAGCGCTCCTTCTCCTCCTGGCGCGGCGTGTCCACCTCACCCGAGGGCAGGTACAGGCTGGCCACACTCACCGCACCGAAGTCCGCCTCCACATACCGGCCCGACTCCGCGAACTCCTCCACACCGAACCCGACCCGCACCTCATCGGGCTCCGCACGAGAGTAGAGCGCCACCCCCGCACGCCCCTTGGCCTGGGCCGGACACAACACCACGTGCCACCCCGGCGGAGCCACGACCCCCTCCGGAAGCTGATCGGCCTCCGCGCGGGTCTCCTGCAAACACACCACGTCCGCCTCAGAAGCCGACAACCACGACCCGAACCCCGGATCCTTCTTCGCGGCCGCCCGCAACCCGTTGACGTTGACGCTGGACACAACAAAACTCGACTGGTTCACGCCCCACAGCGTAGCCACCCCCCACCCCCACAAAGCG
>NZ_LAVM01000168.1:0-1766 GCF_001083815.1 Nocardiopsis sp. SBT366
GGTGGGAGGTGCGTGATGAGCCGGTGGCGGTGGTGGCCGACGGCCCGGTGGCGGTGCACGCCGGACTGCTGTGGCGGCAGTGGACCGATCGGGTGACGGTGTTCGCCGACCCCGACCGGGACATGGGCCCGCAGGGGCGGGAGAAGCTGCTGGCACGCGGGGTCACCGTGGTCGACACCCCGGTCCGGGCGGTGGAGTCCGACGAGCGGGGGGTGAGCGGGGTGCGCACGCGCGACGGCACTGTGGTTTCGGTGCGTGCGGTGGTCGTGCCCACGTTCATGCGTGCGCGTTCGGGGCTGCTGAGCGATCTGGGGGTGGCGGTGAGCGAGCAGCGGATGGGTGAGCACGTCATGGGCACCCACGTGGAGGTGGACGCGATGGGTGCGACCTCGGTGCCCGGGGTGTGGGCGGCGGGCAACGTCACCTCGCTGAGTGAGCAGGTGATCGGGTCGGCCGCGGCGGGTAACCGGGCGGGGGCGGCGATCAACGCCGACCTGGTCATGGCCGAGGCCCAGTCGGCTCTGGAGCGGGTCCACTAGGCCCCCGGGAACGGGGCGGGGGCGCCCGAGCCGCCCGCACGCGGCTTCGGGCGCCCCCCAGGGGCAGGGTCCGGTCAGGACGTGGTGGTCACGCGTTTGCCCTGGTCGTCCTTGGCGATGGTGAAGGAGTCCACGACTCGGCCGTCGGCGGTGCGCGCGACGTACTCCAGGGTGGGGCCGTCCACTTCCACGGTCTGGAAGGTCTGGGTGTCGGTGAGCTGGACGCGGGCCTCGGCGCCGTTCGCGGTCCAGTTGTCGTCCCGGGCGTCGTACATCTTGGGTCCGGTGACCGTGACCGCGTACACCGGGCCGGTGTGGGTGTGGGGGTCCTCGGTGCGGTTCGCGGTCAGGTTGCCGCGGCTGTAGGAGTGGTCGTGGCCCTGGAGGACCAGGTCCACGTCGTGCTTCTCCAAGGTCGGGAGCCAGGACTCGCGCAGGGGCGCGTTGTCGCGGCCGGGGCTGTTGGAGAAGACCGGGTGGTGGAAGGTGACCACGGTCCACGGGTGGGGGTTGTCGTCCAGGACCTGGTCGAGCCATTCCTGCTGGGTGTCCAGCCACGCGCCGGGACGCAGCGGGGTGGTGTTGCGGTAGTTGGAGTTCAGGACCACGAACCGGACGCCCTGGTAGTCGGTGTGGTAGACGGTCTCGTTCAGGTCGGCGCCCTGGGTGGGGCCGTTGCCCGCGCCGGGGAACTGCGGGGTCCAGTGGTCGCTGAGGTTGGTGCCGGAGTACTCGTGGTTGCCGGGGGCGGTCACGTGGTTGATGCCGCCGGTGGTCGGGGTGCCGAAGGCGTCGTACCACTCTCCCCACTGGGAGTCGCTGTTGGCGTGGTCGATCAGGTCTCCGGCGTGCACGGCGAGTTCGGCGTCGGGTGCGGCGGCCAGGGCGGCGCGTACCACCGGGGCGGCGCCCGAGGTGATGTCGTTCTGGATGTCGCCGAAGTACAGGAAGCTGAAGGGGTCGGCGTCCTGGGAAGCGGTGGTGAAGGTGTGCCAGTCGCCGACGGTGCGGTCGCCGTCGCCCACCCGGTAGCGGTAGGTGGTGTCGGGGGTCAGGCCGGTGGCGGTGGCGGCGTAGTGGGTGCCGCCCGCGTGGCCGCTGATGTGCCCTGGGACGTGGGTGACCTGGTCGGGGTCGGTGGTGGGGTGGATCTCCAGGACGGCGTCGGGGCCGTGGTCGGCGCGCCAGGTCACGGTCTGGGAGGTGGCCGGGTCGGCGGTGGCGCAT
>NZ_LAVM01000169.1:0-1666 GCF_001083815.1 Nocardiopsis sp. SBT366
CTCTAGAACACGTCAGTAGTCCTGGGGGGTGGCCCGTCGCCGTACTTGGCCCTGAACTGCCAGTCGTGCACCGGTCTGCTCATCCGCCAAGTGCGGTGCGGGCACAGCACCATCCACCAACGCCGCCCTGATTGGAAAGAGTGACCCCAAGGGGTACGCAGTAACCGGCACCCGACCGCCTTCAGCTGATGGGAAAAGCGGGTTGGCCGTAGAAAGTCCGCGCTACACCAACCACAACCGCAGAGGGCTCCCCGCTACAGCAACCACAGCCCGTAGAACCCACAGCAAACAACAACCACAACCGTAGACGGCTCCCGCTACAACAACCACAACCCGTAGACCCACCCACCCCCAGCCCATAAAACCCACAGCAAACAACAACCACATACGGATAGTCCCGGGCCGAAAGGCCTTGGTTCGCCGAATGGACCGTTGGTAGGTTCACATCGCCCCTGCGTGAACCCACCACCGGAGGACAAAGTGCCCCACGCTTCCCCCCGTCAGAAGCACACGTCCCGTCTCACCGCGCTGTCCGCCCTGGTCACGGCCACTGTCCTGCTCATTCCCGGCACCGCCAGCGCCGAGATGGGACAGGTCCACACGGAGAGCCAGGAGGTCATCATCACCGACGAGGGGGTCTTCGAGGTCGGTGAGGACGTGGAGAGCCTGGACGCCTTCCTGGAGGAGAACCCCGAGTACGCTCCGGCGGTCGAGGACCCTGACCGCGTCGGGGCCCGCGCCACCGAGTCGCTCCCCATCACGCACGGCACACTGACCACGCGCACCACCGGCTGCAACAGCGCGACGGTCACCTACAAGAAGACCACCGGCACGAGGCTGACCATCAGGTTCTCCGTCGCGCAGCTGGGCAGTCTCACCCGCAACGGCCCCTCCCTGAACATCAACGCGGGGCAGACCCGCAGCTTCACCGCCAACCTCTCCCCCGTCGGCAACGTCCAGGGCCGCATGCAGGTCGACGAGCAGAACAAGACCTTCGTCAACAAGTACATCAGCTGCCGCTAGCGTGGCGTGCGCCCCGGGCGGCGCCCCGAATCCACCCTGGGGAACCGCCCCACCCCGTAGCATCACCGTGTGAACAGACCACACCACGGGCGGTCACGAAACCTCTCACCGCCCCCACCCCCGTCACCTCCCCGGCACCGGCACGCACGGCGCAGGGCCCCCGGCACCCACCGGCGGACCTGGGCGCTCCTCACCCTGGTGGCGGGCGCAGGCGTACTCGCCTGCGGACCCGCTCCGGCCTTCGCCGAACAGTCCGCCCCCTCCGTACATGTCGGCCCGTCAGGGGTGCGTGTCGACGACGGCACCTCCCAGGTGGACGTCGGCCCCACGGGCACCCAGGTGGACACCCCAGGCGCCCACGTCGACGTCCGGCCCGGGTCCCATGTCCTGGTGTGCGCCAACGGTGTCCGCGTGGTCGTCCACACGGGTCAGGCTCCGTCGTGCCCCCAGCCTGCGCCTCCGCCTCCGCCGGTACCGCCCGAGCCGCGGCCCCCGGCACCACCACCGCCGGAACCGCCACCCCAGGAGGAGCCCGCGCCGCCGCACGAGCGGGAGGAACGGGTGGCCCCCGCCGAGCCCGAGCCGGACCGCCCCGAACCGGAGGCCTCCCCGGAGCCTTCGACGTCCGTCCCGACCCCCGACC
>NZ_LAVM01000170.1:0-1622 GCF_001083815.1 Nocardiopsis sp. SBT366
CCCGACTCCCTCGCCGCCCTCGCCGACGCCCCGCCCCCGGAGACGGGATCCGCGACCAGCGCCGAGGACGACCCGACGCACGATGGCGCGCACGCCCCGGACGACACCACCGGCACCGACGGCACCGCCAACGGCGCGGCGAACGCCGCCCCGCCGACCCCGACCCGCGCCGTCAACGTCGACAACGGGCACTCCCCCGGCGGCCACCGTCCCAGCATGGCCACCTACGCCGCCGACCCCCTCTCGGGCGGGGAAACCGAACCCCCCGCCGCGGCCGCCGTTCCCGACGCCGGCTCCCCCGACCACGTCCTGCTGAGCAGGATCGGCCGCGTGGACCCCCTCAGCCTCGACGACTACCGCGCGGCGGGCGGATACGCCGCGCTCCGCGAGGCCCTGCGCCTCGGCCCCGCCGGGGTGATCCGCGAGGTCACCGACTCCGGTCTGGTGGGCCGGGGCGGCGCCGCCTTCCCCACCGGGCGCAAGTGGAACGCCACCGCCCAGCAGCCGGACACCCCGCACTACCTGGTGTGCAACGCCGACGAGAGCGAGCCCGGCACCTTCAAGGACCGGGTCCTCATGGAGGGTGACCCCTTCTCCGTGGTCGAGGCCATGACCGTCGCCGGGTACGCGATCGGTGCCCGAAACGGCTACCTCTACATCCGGGGCGAGTACCCACGCGCGCTGCGCCACCTGGAGAACGCCCTCTCCCTGGCCCGGGAACGCGGCCTGCTCGGCTCCGACGTCCTGGGGTCCGGCTTCTCGTTCGACATCGAGATCCGACGCGGCGCGGGCGCCTACATCTGCGGGGAGGAGACCGCCATCTTCGGCTCCATCGAGGGCCAGCGCGGCGAGCCCCGCACCAAACCGCCCTTCCCCGTGGAGAAGGGGCTGTTCGGCAAACCGACCGCAGTGAACAACGTGGAGACCCTGGTCAACGTGCTCCCCGTGCTCCTCATGGGCGGGCCCGCCTACGCCGCCGTGGGCACGAAGGGCTCCACCGGACCCAAACTGTTCTGCGTGTCCGGCGGGGTGCGCCGCCCCGGACTCTACGAACTGCCCTTCGGCGCCACCCTGGGCGACCTCGTCGAGGCCGCGGGCGGGATGCCCGAGGGGCGTTCCATCCGGGCCGTGCTCCTGGGCGGGGCGGCCGGGACCTTCGTGCGGGGCGACGAGCTGGACATCCCGCTGACCTTCGAGGGGGCGCGTGCGGCCGGGACCTCTCTGGGGTCCGGCGTGGTGCTGGTCCTGGACGACACCGCCGACCTCGGCGCGACCCTCGCCCGGGTGGCGGCCTTCTTCCGCGACGAGTCCTGCGGGCAGTGCGTGCCCTGCCGGGTGGGGACGGTGCGCCAGGAGGAGTCGCTGCTGCGGCTGCGCTCCGGTGCGTCCCCCGCCCAGGAGCTGCCCCTGCTTCGGGAGGTCGGCCGGGCCATGCGGGACGCGTCCATCTGCGGCCTGGGCCAGACCGCCTGGAACGCCGTGGAGTCCGCCATCGACCGGCTCGGCCTCTACTCCGGGTCCGGCCCCGACGGCTCCGGCGCCCCCGATCCCGACCACCCACACACGGCAGGCGTTGCGGGGGGTGAGTGTGTCCCCGTGGCAGAGGGTGGGCACCTCGGTCC
>NZ_LAVM01000171.1:0-1609 GCF_001083815.1 Nocardiopsis sp. SBT366
CCGGGGTGGTGGGGCCATTCGGGCAGGCCCGCGACGGCGGTGTGGGCGACGCTCTCCAGGGCGCCGTCCTTGGGTTTGGGGTCCACCGGGGAGCCGGGCAGGGCCGCCACGGGTGCGCGGGAGACGGTCTGGTCGGGGTGTGCGGTCTCCACCAGGGTCAGGGCGTCGGGTTCTGCGCGGGTGACGGTGGCGGGGTGGGTGGTGGCGGCCTGGCCGGGGGCGCCGGGGTGGAGCAGGTGGACGCTCTCACCGGTGGTGAAGGGGTTGGGGTGAGCACGGTCCAGGCGCATGGACACCTCGCGGCGGGCCTTGGTGCGCCTGCCGGTGGGCTCCTCCCACTCCCCCACGTGCACCTGCCAGGGGACGGCGCAGTTGCTGTCGGTCTCCAGGTCCTGCAGGGGTGCGCTCTGGCGTTGGAAGTGTTCGCGCCAGGGCGGGGTGTTCTCGCGCTGGTAGTAGCCGACCAGGGCGGCCAGGGAGGCGCGGGGCTGGTCCTGGGGGGTGCGCTCCTCGGGGTCCGAGGGCACGTGTTCGAGGAGGGGTTCGGTCAGGGCGGCGTGGCGGGCGGCCTTCTCGGCGCGTTTGCGGGCGCGTTCGGCCTCCTCCTCGGTGAGCTCGAACTGGATGAGGGGCCGGTCGGTGATGCCCTGTTCAGTGCGGTGGGTCTCCAGCCAGTCGCGTAGACGGGCGGTGGAGTGGCAGTCGTCGCGGTTGTAGGCGGCGATGTCGGCCAGCACGTTCGCGGCGGCGTCGGTGTCGCCGGCCTCCTGGGCGGCCAGGTAGGCGGCGTAGGCGTCGATGCTGGAGGCCGCCGTGGTCACTCCGCCGTCGCGTGCGGAGTCGAGGTAGAGGGGTTCGAGGTACTTGATGGAGTAGGAGCGCTGGGACACGCGCAGGCTCTTGCGGACCACGGTGAACAGGTCCACGAGCCGGTTCTCGCGCAGGAGCCGGTTGACCTCCTCCTCGCGGGTGTCGAACTCGGCGCTCAGGTGCTTGAGGCGGTCCACCTCGTAGGAGGCGTAGTGGTAGACGTGCGCGTTCTCGTCGGCGTCCACGCGGGCGGTGGCGAAGTCGACGAAGTCCTCCAGGGCGCGTTGCTCCTGGGCGCGGTCGTGGGCCCAGAAGGCGTGGAAGGTCTCGTTCCCCTGGGCGTCCTCGGTGGTGGCGCCGAACAGGTACTCGAGGCCGCGTTCGCCCTGGCGGGAGTGGTAGGGGTAGCCCTCCATGTCGAAGAAGACGTCGCCTGGGCTGGGTGCGGGCAGGGTGGCCAGGCCCTCGGGTGAGAACACCTCGGCGGTGACGGTGCCCTGGGGGTTGGCGGGGGTGCGGGTGGTGTCCTGGCGGACCTGGAGGGCGGCCTGGGCGCGTAGTTGGTCGAAGGAGCGCCGCGGCAGGGTGGTGGGGCGGGCGTCGTCGGGGGCGCTGGCCAGGGCGTCGATGGTGTCCAGGCCGGCGTCGGCGAGTTTGGTGGCCTGGTCGGTGCGGTCGTAGTGCACGACCAGCCCGGACTTGGGGTCGGCCAAGGAGGTAGGGCTGGTGCGGCTCCATCCGAGGTCGGAGCGGGAGATGTAGTTGGCGGGGCGAGGCACGGAGGCACCTCCTTTCAGTT
>NZ_LAVM01000172.1:0-1541 GCF_001083815.1 Nocardiopsis sp. SBT366
GCCCGGTGGGTTCTGGTGGCCGAAGTGGGGCGGGGGCTGCCCCTGGTGCCCCTGATGGCCTGGTTGGGGCGGTGGGAGGGGGTGTCCCATGCGGAGGGTCCGTCCACGAGTACGTGAGTCCTGACCCGTCGAATGTTCTCACGGCGCCACCGGCGAAACCGGGCACGAGCACCGGACAGGCAGAAATCGGCCTACTCCGGCCAACTGGAACACCACAAACGAGGAAGCCGTGCCCCCGAAGCCCGGGATCCGGGAACGCGAAAGCCCCGGACCGGGGGCCGGACCGGGGCGGAGCGCCGTGACGCCCGGGGGTCGGGGCGTCACGGCGTACGGAGGTGAACCCGCACGTGCCTAGGCGGCGCCGACGTTGAGGTCGACGCAGACGTAGAAGGCCATCGGGGTGTCGGCCACGTTCCAGCGGGCCAGCACCGTCTGCTCACCGCTGTAGCCCGACAGGTCGACGGTGTGGGAGAAGTTCGCCGGCGGCTGCGCACCGCCGTCGTCGATGCTCTCGATCTGCTGACCGTCGATGAAGTATTCCCACGTGCTGGTCGAGTGCCGGGCGGTGATCGTCCAGTCGAAGGTGACGGAGTCGCCGACCGGGGTGACGTCCCAGCCGTAGTTGTCGTCGTCCAGCTCGGAGAAGGCGGCGTTGCCTCCAGAACAGCTCATCAGACCCTTGGGGCCCTCAACGCTCTGCGGCTCCCACTGGATCGGCCCGCAGGAGACCGTTCCGGCGGCGCACTGCGCCTGGCGGCTGGGCGGGTTGTTGATGTAGCCGTGGGCGCTGGCGGTGCCCGCGGGCATCAACGTGAAGGCCAGGGCGGTGGCGGCACCGACGGCCGCGGTCGAGCGGATCTTGCTGCTGATGCTCATGAGGGAGCCCTTCTGCTGGGTCACGACCCTGGGGGCCGTAGCGGGGTGACCCGGACCGTCTCCGGACCAGGGCGGGTGGAACGCACTCACGGCCGGTTATTTCCGCGAGCCCGGGCGGGGGTTGCCCGGGGACGTTCCCGTGGGTTTCGGGAACCTCCGTCCACCCAGTACCGAGGACGGTAAAGAGGTTGTCACCCCTCGTCAAGATCCCTGTTACCAGTGGGTGCGGAGTGGCACCCGTACCAGTGGAAGGGCCCAGCGGCGGCGGCACGGGCACTGGTACTGGTGGCCGCGCCGCAGGTCCGGCGGCCCGAACAGGGCCGATGATCATCGCGGCGCGGGACCGGTCTGCCGCTCACGGACTGGACCAAGTGGTCGACCCGAACGTCGTTCCACCAGACCTCACCCGAAGGTGACATTCACCTTCCCCCTTCCGTGCGGACGGCGGGGGCGATTCGTCAGAAAAGCCGTGGACAGGGTCCGTGGTGAGTGGCAGAACGGAGCGCGGACGCCGGGCCGGAGGCCTCGGCGCGCTGTGGCGGCCGAGCCGAGTGCCAGGGCACGGGCCTCGCCCGGCCACGAGAACGGAGTGATCACGGATGACCGACCAGACACCCCCGCCTCCCCCTCCCTCGCCAGCAGGAACGGACGGTCCGCCTCAGGGG
>NZ_LAVM01000173.1:0-1462 GCF_001083815.1 Nocardiopsis sp. SBT366
GGAACCCTACGCACCGAAGTGCGTCGGGGCCAAAACAAACATGGCTTAAAGAAAATCAAACACGCGCTGTTGAGTTCTCAAGAAACAATCACTCTTCCCGTACAAGCGCCAGAACCGAAGTTCCGCCTGCTCTTCCGGAGAAGGCTTTTTGCGTTTCCGCTGTTGTGTCTTTACTTTATCAGGTGTTCCGCGCCCCGCCAAATCGGCGGTTTGTGGCAGCGTTTCCGCTAAACACGAGATCGGGGTAAAGCCCGTTTTGCTTCGTTAGGTTCCGAGTTCCGACCTTGCGGCCTTTGTTCGTTTCCTTGAAGCGACTCTTCGAGTTTACATGGCCGGAGCAGTGCTCGAACCACTTTGCTTCGAAGAGGATGTCTGAGATCGCGACCCGGCTTCGAGTCGGCCCTTGCGGGCCGCTCACCGTCTCGCGGCGACCTGGTGAACATTACCCGTAGCCCACACCCCAGGCAAACCGGGCTCCTGTGTCACCGGTCACCGGCACTCCAAGTGGGGGCGACTGCCTCCGTCCGCGCTCCCTAACCCCCCGCCGCCGGGTTCTCGCGTTCCCCGCATGCGCACGTGCGCGAGCCCGCGCGCGCGTTCGTGCTGTGCCACCCCGTCCCTCTGAGCTGTGCCACCCCCGTCCCTCTGAGGATCCTTGGGTCCGCGCACCCAGCGGCCTCCCTCCTCCCGCGCCCTCCACACCCCGGCGCCGTTCCCACCCCTCACTCCCGACCTCCGGCACCCCACGAGGAGCTCGGCCACTCACCCAAATGACGAAACAAGGCACCGGAAATCCTCATCCAGTTGACTAAATGAAGCCCTGTTCAGGATGACCTCCTACTCCAACCCCTTCTTCTTCGACACAACTCCTCCAGACGCCGAAGAGTCCCTGTTTTCGCACGTCAGAGGCGCTTCACACATCCCAGTCAAGATCATTCTCGTATCAATCGAGAAAGGCACGAAAACTTCTCGAAGCACTCTTGCACCACAGCCGGACCCGACACATGATGTGCAGCGTCACAGGAACTCATTCTCTGGTCACCCGGTCCGCCCTCCCACGGGAAAACCTCGACCAGACCGCGTGCCGGAAGTTCGGGGGAACGGCGGGCGCAACGCGGCCATGCACCCTCGGAAGGACCTGCATGGACTCCTCATTCCCCGACACCCCTGCCGGTGCCCCCGCCCCAAAGTCAGTCCCAACGCGGACGCGCCGATCGAGGGTGAGTGGTCCAACGGCGACCCGGCTTCGACGTTGGCCTTCGACACCACGACCGATGTCGTGGTGGAGGGGAGCTTCGGCTGCCCCAACGTCGACGAGGCCGGGTTCACCGCGACCTACGCGGTGACCAACGCGGACGACCCCGCGAGCCCCATCACGGTGAGCGGCTGATCCGTCCGGGGCCGTTCCGCGCGGCCCCCTTTCTGATCCCCCTCCTCCGGGCCGAGCCTGGCCCGGCCCTCC
>NZ_LAVM01000015.1:0-81632 GCF_001083815.1 Nocardiopsis sp. SBT366
CCCCTCCCCCGTCCAAGGGCGGCGGCCCGTGGCTGTGGATCAGCCTCGGCTGCGGCGGCCTCTTCGTCATCGGCGTGGCCCTGGTCGTGCTCCTCGTCTTTTTCCTCTCCGGCGACGGCGACAACGGCTCGGGCGAAACCTCGGGCGACACCGGCGGCAGCTCGGAGTCCGAGGGCTCCAGCGGGTCCGCCGGCGAAACCAGCACCGGCCTCGGCAGCGAGGAGCGCTCCAACCCGGACATGCCGGGGGTCGGTGAGGAGGTCAGCCACAACGGCATGGTCTTCAGCATCGTGGAGATCGAGGTCGGCGCTGAGGTCCCGGGGTACACGCCCTACGGCGAGTACGTCGTGGTGTACGTCCAGGTGAGTCCGGACGGCAACGACGACATCGAGTTCTGGCGCGACGAGCAGCACCTGTACGACTCCGGCGGCACGGCCATCCCGGAGGACTACGTCGCCACGGAGGACTTCGACGACGACTTCCGGATGGACGTCGCCGTCTCCCCGGGTGACTCCGAGACCGTGCCGATCGTCTTCGACGTCGAGGACCCCTCGGACATCTCGCACATGGGTCTGAGCGCCGAGTTCCTGGGCGGCGACGAGGTCGAGGTGGACGTCACCGGCTGACCCGCTCCCGCCGACCGAGGGCGGCCGGGCACCGAGCCCGGTCGCCCTCAGTCATGTGTGCGAAGACATGAAATCACCCGCCGCAGCACGGTGAAACCTGTCGCTTCCTCTGAATTGATTTCGCCACACAAAGGACATAGGTGAACTGTGGCCACGGGGGTGAATAAGGTTCACCCGTTTCTTTCCAAGTACCTCGGATGTCGGACGTTGACCGGCCATTCTCCTCTTACCTAAGGTGCGACCTCTACAACGCGCCGTCCCACTCGCAGACGGTCTCCCCCGAAAAGCGGGAACCGGTGTGAAAGGGCCGTACGCGGTTGTACCAGGCGTTCTGAGCCGCCCGTGTTCCGGGCGGCGCTCGAAGAGGAGCGAGGGACCATGCCGAACACCGTCCGGGCCGCACTCGTACAGACCGAGTGGACCGGTGACGCCGAATCGATGATGGCCGCCCACGAGAAGTACGCACGGGACGCCGCCGCCCAGGGAGCCGGGGTCATCGGCTTCCAGGAGGTCTTCAACGCCCCCTACTTCTGCCAGGTGCAGGAACCCGAACACCACCGCTGGGCCGAGCCCGTCCCCGACGGGCCCACCGTCACCCGGTTCAGCGCCCTGGCCAGGGAACTGAACATGGTCATGGTGCTGCCGGTCTTCGAGGTCGAGAAGCCCGGCTTCTACTACAACACCGCCGCCGTCATCGACGCGGACGGCACGTACCTCGGCAAGTACCGCAAGCACCACATCCCGCAGGTCAAGGGCTTCTGGGAGAAGTACTACTTCCGGCCCGGCAACCTCGGCTGGCCCGTGTTCGACACGGCGGTCGGCAGGATCGGCGTGTACATCTGCTACGACCGGCACTTCCCCGAGGGGTGGCGCGCGCTCGGCCTGGCCGGGGCCCAGCTGGTCTACAACCCCTCCGCCACCAGCCGGGGCCTGTCCGCCTACCTGTGGAAACTGGAGCAGCCCGCCGCGGCCGTGGCCAACGAGTACTTCGTGGCGGCCATCAACCGGGTCGGGGTCGAGGAGTACGGCGACAACGACTTCTACGGGAGCAGCTACTTCGTGGACCCCCGCGGGCAGTTCGTCGGCGACGTCGCCTCCGACACCGACGCCGAGCTGGTCGTGCGCGACCTCGACCTCGACCTGGTCGACGAGGTACGCCAGCAGTGGGCGTTCTACCGCGACCGCAGGCCCGACGCCTACGGGCCGCTGGTGGAGGGGTAAGGCCATGACCCGAACCCTCATCAGCGGCGGCCTCGTGGTCACCGCGTCCGAGGAAGTGGAGGCGGACGTCCTCGTCGAGGACGGCAAGGTGGCCGCGCTCGCCCTGCGCGGCAGCGACCCGGCCCGCGCCTGGGCGGAGAGCGGCGCCCGGACCATCGACGCCACCGGCCACTACGTCGTCCCGGGCGGCGTGGACGGCCACACCCACATGGAGATGCCCTTCGGCGGCACCCGGTCCGCCGACACCTTCGAGACCGGCACCCGCGCCGCCGCCTGGGGCGGCACCACCACCATCGTCGACTTCGCCATCCAGCGGCCCGGCGAGTCCGTGCGCTCCGGGGTGGACGCGTGGATGGCCAAGGCCGACGGCGCCTGCGCGATCGACTACGCCTTCCACGCGATCCTGTCCGACGTCAACGAGTCCTCCCTCAAGGAGATGGACGTACTCGTCGACGAGGGCATCACCTCGTTCAAGCTGTTCATGGCCTACCCGGGCGTGTTCTACAGCGACGACGGGCAGATCCTGCGGGCCATGCAGCGCGGCGCCGCCAACGGCGCGCTCACCATGATGCACGCGGAGAACGGCATCGCCATCGACGTGCTGGTGGAGCAGGCCCTGGCCGAGGGCAGGACCGACCCCCGGTACCACGGGGAGGTGCGCAGGGCGCTGCTGGAGTCGGAGGCCACCCACCGCGCCATCCAGCTGGCCCGGGTGGCGGGGGCGCCGTTGTACGTCGTGCACGTGTCCGCCACCGAGGCCGTGGCCGAGCTGGCCCGCGCCCGCGACCTCGGCCTCAACGTGTTCGGCGAGACCTGCCCGCAGTACCTGTTCCTGTCCACGGACAACCTCGCCGAGCCCGGGTTCGAGGGCGCCAAGTACGTGTGCTCCACGCCGCTGCGCCCCAGTGAGCACCAGGAGCACCTGTGGCGGGCGCTGCGCACCAACGACCTGTCCGTGGTCTCCACCGACCACTGCCCGTTCTGCTTCGTCGGGCAGAAGGACCTGGGCGTGGGCGACTTCTCGAAGATCCCCAACGGCATGCCGGGGGTGGAGCACCGGATGGACCTGCTGCACCAGGCCGTGGTGGAGGGGCACATCAGCCGCCGCCGGTGGATCGAGCTGGCCTGCGCCACCCCGGCGCGCATGTTCGGGATGTACCCGAAGAAGGGCACGGTGGCGCCGGGCGCCGACGCCGACCTGGTGGTCTACGACCCGAACGCGGAGCAGACCCTCTCGGCCGACACCCACCACATGAACGTGGACTACTCCGCCTACGAGGGCAGGCGCGTGACGGGCCGGGCCCGCACCGTGCTCTCACGCGGCCGCGTGATCGTGGACGAGGGTTCCTACCTGGGCTCGGCCGGTGACGGCTCCTACGTGCCCCGGTCCACCTGCCAGTACCTGGTCTGAGGAGGCACACATGGACTTCGGAATCGTTCTCCAGACGGACCCGCCCGCCGACCTCCTGGTCGAGCGGATGGTCCGCGCCGAACAACACGGCTTCTCCCACGGGTGGACGTTCGACTCGGTGGTGCTCTGGCAGGAGCCCTTCGTCATCCACAGCCGCGTGCTGGACCGGACGGAGAAGATGGTGCTCGGCCCGATGGTCACCAACCCGAGCACCCGCTCGTGGGAGGTGACGGCCTCGCTGTTCGCCACCCTGAACGACATGTACGGCAACCGGACCGTCTGCGGGATCGGCCGAGGGGACTCGGCGATGCGCGTGGCGGGGCGCAAGCCCGCCACGCTGGCCCTGCTCTCCGACGCGATGCGAGCGATCCGGGACCTCGCCGAGGGCCGGGAGGTACGGGTGGACGGCACGGGGATGCGCATCCCGTGGGTGCGCGAGGGCTCCCTGCCCGTCTGGATGGGCGCCTACGGTCCCAAGGCGCTCGAACTGGCGGGCCGCGAGGCGGACGGCTTCATCCTCCAGCTCGCCGATCCCTACCTCACCGAGTGGATGGTGCGCGCCGTCCGTTCCGCCGCCGAGGCCGCGGGACGGGACCCCGGCGACGTGAAGGTGTGCGTGGCCGCGCCCGCCTACGTCACCGACGGCACGACCGAGGGGCTGGCGCACGCCCGCGAACAGTGCCGCTGGTTCGGAGGGATGGTCGGCAACCACGTGGCCGACCTCGTGGCCCGCTACGGCGAGCAGTCCGACATGGTGCCGCAGGAGCTCACCGACTACGTGAAGACCCGGCAGGGCTACGACTACAGCCATCACGGTCGGGTGGACAACCCGGACACCGACTTCGTGCCCGACACCATCGTGGACCGGTTCTGCCTGGTGGGACCGGTGTCCGAGCACGTGGAGAAGCTGGAGCGGCTGCGTGCCCTGGGCGTGGACCAGTTCGCGGTCTACGCCATGCACGACGACGTGGACGGGGTGATCGACACCTACGGCCGGGAGGTCATCCCGGCACTGTCCGGGGAAGTCGTGGCCTGACACCGATCCCCGCCCGCGCGGGCCGTTCCCCCACGGTCCGCGCGGCGTCAGCAAGACACGGATGACGTGCGAAGATATTCGATGGCCTGGATCAGATCCGGATATTTCGGGTGTGCCCCGGGGTCCCGCCACAGGCCGCACACGCTCGGGCCCAGCGCCGCGCCCGCGCACCCGCTCCCCGTCAGCACCACGAAACACAGGTGTCCCGTGTCCCACCCACCGTCCACGCCAGAGTCAACGTCCCAGGTCGTCCACCCCGACGGCCGCGTGTCGATGCCCGAGGGCACCACGCTCCCCGACGGCCCGTTCGTCAACGACGACCTCCAGCCCGTCCCCATGTCCAAGCGGACCTGGGGCACCGGGAGCTTCACCGCCCTGTGGGTGAGCATGTCCGTGAGCATCCCGGCGTGGACGCTGGCCAGCGGGCTGATCGCCGCGGGGATGGACTGGCGCCAGGCCATGGTCACGATCGTCCTGGGCAACCTCGTGGTGCTGCTGCCGATGGTGCTGACCGGCCACGCGGGCGCGAAGTACGGCATCCCCTTCCCGGTGTTCGCGCGGTCCTCCTTCGGGCTGCGCGGCGCGAACCTGCCCGCCCTCCTGCGCGGCGCGGTGGCCTGCGGGTGGTTCGGCATCCAGACGTGGGTCGGCGGTCAGGGCGTGTACGTCCTGGCCGGTCGCCTGTTCGGTGACTCCTGGACCGACGCCGCCGGGTTCGGCGGCTACCCGTGGACGCTGTGGCTGTCCTTCGGCCTGTTCTGGCTGGTGCAGGTCGCCATCATCCTGTGGGGCATGGAGGGCGTGCGCAAGCTCCAGGTGTGGGCGGCGCCGCTGATGGCCGTCGGCGGTGCGGCGCTGCTCGTGTGGATGGCCGTGGAGGCCGGCGGTTTCGGCCCGATGCTGAGCACGGAGACCAGCCTCGGCTGGGGCCCGTCGTTCTGGGCGCTGTTCTTCCCCTCGCTCATGGGCGTGATCGGCTACTGGGCGACCCTGACCCTGAACATCAGCGACTTCACCCGGTTCTCCTCCTCGCAGCGCTCGCAGGTCGTGGGCCAGTCCCTGGGGCTGCCCACCACGATGACGCTGTTCTCGCTCATCGCCGTGATGGTGACCGCGGGGACCTCCGTCGTGTACGGCGCGGCGCTGTGGAACCCGATCGACGTCGTGAACCAGATGGACAGCGGGATCGGCCTGCTGTTCGCGATCTTCGTCGTGCTGCTGGCGACCGTGTCCACCAACATCGCCGCGAACCTGGTCGGCCCGGCCTACGACCTGGCCAACCTGAAGCCCAACTGGTTCAGCTTCCGGGTGGGCGCGATCACCACGTCCTTCCTGGGGGTCATGATCTTCCCGTGGAAGCTCATGGAGGACGAGAACGTCTACATCTTCGCGTGGCTGGGCACCGTCGGCAGCCTGCTCGGCGCCGTCGCGGGCATCCTGCTCGCCGACTACTGGCTGCTGCGCCGGACCCGGGTGAACCTGCCCGCGCTCTACACGCGCGGCTCCGAGTACTGGTACTCGCGCGGCTGGAACTGGCGCGCGCTGGTGGCCTTCGGTGTGGGCGCCCTGCTGGCCGTGGGCGGCGCCGACCTCCCGGTGGGCTCCGGCGGCCCGTTCATCGGCTTCCTGGCCCCGCTCGCCGACTACGGCTGGGTGGTGGCCCTGGTCAGCGCACTGCTGCTGCACTGGGGGCTGGGCCGGTTCCTCCCGGACCGCCGCCAGCGGGAGGCCGACCTCACCGCCGCGGGCCGGGCCACCGAACCCGCCGCCTGACGCCCCGCCCCGTGGGGCGACCACCGGACTGAGCGTGTCCTCGGACGAGGGCACGCTCAGTCGTTTCCACCGGAACCCGGAGACCCCGCCGCCGCGGGCCCTCTTCCCGCTCCCCGCACGACCCCGCCGCCGCAGGCCCTCTTCCCGCTCCCCGCACGACCCCGCCGCCGCAGGCCGTCCTCCCACTCTCCGCACGAGCTCGAAGGAACGAACCGGAGTCCCGCGACGGCCTCCTCATGTTCGGCTGACGCCGCTCCGCGACCGCCCGGCGCCGGAATCGTGTGTCTCGCGACACACCGGGAACGGGCCCGGGCCAGGGGCCGACCAACGGGACACAGCGTGCCGAACAGCACGGCAAGTTTCGTTGTTTTCCGTGGTCAGAGGGGGGTAACGTCGAAATCTGCGCACATCCTCCGGACATCACGGGATGTGGGGACGACGGCCAGCAGACCTCTCCAGGCACTCACGCCACCGTGTCGTCGCGGGCAACACGTCGTACTGGCGCGTAAACCCCGCTCTGCCCCCTGCCGTCATCAATGTGGAGTTCCCGCACGAACCGTGCGTGAACACCTGAAGAACGTCAGTACACCATCCGCGAAACCCTTCACCCCATCGGGGCGTCACGGTCATCCGCGACTCGGCCTGACGTGCCAGCACCGCACGTTGTTCCCCCAAGGTCGGGCACAGAGTTTCCACGAGTTCCATGGGAGACGAACTTGCCTGATATCACCACCCCGCGTCCCATCCCCGCCCCGGCCACCCGCACGGTGGCGGTCGTCCTGGCTGGCGGAAGCGGCCAACGCATCGGCCTCGCCACGCCCAAGCAGCTCCTCAAGATCGCAGGGAAGACGATCCTGGAGCACACGCTCACCATCTTCGAGAGAGCCGAGCGGGTGGACGAGGTCATCGTCATGATGAACCCCGGCTTCGTCACCGACGCCCAGAACATCGTCGACCGGGCCGGACTGACCAAGGTCACGCAGGTGATCCCCGGCGGGACCTCGCGCAACGCCACCACGCAGCTGGCCCTGGACGCGCTGTCCCACCTGCCCGCGAGCACCACCAACGTCCTGTTCCACGACGCGGTGCGGCCGATGCTCTCGCAGCGCGTCATCCAGGACTGCGTCACCGCGCTGGAGACCTTCGAGGCCGTGGACGTGGCCATCCCGTCCTCGGACACCATCATCGAGGTCGACGACGAGCTCATCACCGACGTCCCCACGAGGTCCCGGCTGCGCCGCGGGCAGACCCCGCAGGCCTTCCGGCTCGCCACCATCCGCGACGCCTACACGCGCGCCTGGGAGGACCCCGGTTTCGAGGCCACCGACGACTGCTCCGTGGTGCTGCGCTACTCGCCCGACGTGCCGATCCACGTGGTCGCGGGCGAGGAGCAGAACATGAAGGTCACCCAGCCGGTGGACATCTTCATCGCCGACAAGCTCTTCCAGCTCGCCACCTCCTCCACCCCCGAGCACACCGAGGACGACTACGCCCGCGAGCTGTCCGGCAGGACCGTGGTGGTCTTCGGCGGCAGCTACGGCATCGGCGCCGGTGTGGCGGACCTGGCCGAGAAGCACGGCGCCCGCGTCTTCCGCTACTCCCGCAGCGCCACCCGCACCAACGTCGCCAACCCCGACGATGTCGCCGGAGCCCTGGAGCAGGCCCACACGGCCACCGGTCGGGTCGACTTCGTGGTCAACACCGCCGGCGTCCTGCGCATCGGCCGCCTGGACCAGACAGATCCGGCCGAGATCGAGGACACCCTCCGCGTCAACTACCTGGCGCCGGTGAACATCGCCCGCGCCTCCTTCCCGTATCTGGCGCAGACCGGCGGACAGCTGCTGCTGTACACGTCCAGCTCCTACACCCGGGGCCGCGCCGAGTACAGCCTCTACTCCTCCACCAAGGCCGCCACGGTCAACCTCACCCAGGCCCTGGCCGACGAGTGGTCCGCCGACGGCGTGCGCATCAACTGCATCAACCCCGAGCGCACCCAGACGCCCATGCGCACCAAGGCCTTCGGCGACGAGCCCGCCGGAAGCCTCCTCAGCTCCGACCAGGTCGCCCGCACCTCCGTCGACGTCCTCCTCTCGGACCTGACCGGCCACGTCATCGACGTGCGCCGCGAGAACCCCGCCCCGGCCGGCACCCGTGAGAAGGAACGGGAAGGCGTCAAGTGAAAAACTACCTCGCCAGGCTCGGCCTGGACCGCACCGCCCTGGCGGTGCTCGGGATCATGGGTCTGACCTTCCTCCTCCAGGCGGTCGAGGTCGCCATGGCCCAGGTGTGGCTCTTCGGGGCCATGGCGCTGGTCCTGTACGTCACCGAGTGGCTGGTCTCCCAACGCGTCACCGTGCTCAGCAAGGTCCTGAGCCGCATCCGGGTCGGCCTCACCGTGCGCACACTGGCCCGCCAGGCGCTGGTTCTGGCGCTCTACGTCTCGTTGGACGCGGTCGGCACCGCTGCCTACTGGTGGACCGCCGGGACCGTGGCCGCGTTCTTCGTCCTCACCCTCGCCTACGACCTGCTCCGCCACCAGGTGTTGCGCCGGGCCAAGCTGCCGGTGAGGACCCGCAACCTTGACCTGTCCGGGCTCAGCCTGCCCGAGGTCCCCGGCCTGCTGCGCGCGGTGCCCATGAGCAGGCTGCTGTTGGCCGACCTCCCCCTGGTCCTGGGTTCGGTCGGCTACCTGGCGGGCGGCCCCGCCGTCCTGGCCCAGACCGGCGCCGCCCTCACGATCCTGCTGGCGCTGGGCGCGGTCCTGTTCGCCGCCCCCGCGTTCCTGGCCCACATGAGGATGCCCTCCAACGAGGAGGTCATCGAGGGGCTCAACCAGGCGCTGCGCGAGGTGCAGCCCGAGGTGGTCCTGTACTTCACCTTCGGCGTGGGTGAGCAGAACGCCGTCTACCAGGCCAACATGTGGCTGGACGCCCTGGAGAAGGGCGACCGGCGCGCACTGGTGATCTTCCGCGAGCGCGGCAACCTGCCGCACCTGGAGCCCACCTCGCTGCCGGTGGTGTGCGTGCCGCGCGCCGACGACCTGGCCGCGCTGGACCTCTCGGCGGTGCGGGTCGCGCTCTACCCGGGCAATACCGGCAAGAACATCCACCTGATCCAGCGCGCCGAGATCAAGCACGTGTTCGTCGGCCACGGCGACAGCGACAAGCTGCCCAGCAGCAACCGCGTGAGCCGGATCTTCGACGAGATCTGGGTCGCCGGGCGCGGCGGCCGCGACCGCTACGAGCGGGTCCGGCACGCCATCGACGACCGTGACGTGGTCGAGGTGGGCCGCCCCCAGCTGGTGGCGGTGGAGGGTCACCGGCCGCCCGAGCAGCGCGTGGTGCCGACCGTCATCTACGCGCCCACCTGGGAGGGCGTGGACGACAACAACTACCTCACCTCGGCGGACACCGCCGGGCTGGAACTGGTGGAGCGGCTCGTCCGGGGGCCGGAACCGGTCCGGGTGATCTACAAACCGCACCCGCTGCTGGGACGGCGCTCTCCCGCCGCCGCGGCCGCGCACCGCCGGATCATCGAGCTGATCGGGGAGGCCAACGGCCGACTGGAGCCGGTGACGCCCGAGGCCGTGCGGGAGCTCGCCGAGCTGCGGGAGCGGATCGACGCCTTCCGGGAGAACGCCTCGGAGCAGCACCTGTCCCCCGAGGACCTGGTCGGTTACCGGGATCTACTGGACCGCTGGCACTCCGTGTACTGGACCTCGTCCGGTCCGCTGCGCCACCACGTGGTCACGGACACGCTGCCGTCGCTGTTCTCGTGCTTCAACGAGTCGGACGTGATGGTCAGCGACATCTCCAGCGTGGTCGCGGACTTCGTGGCCAGCGGCAAGCCGTACGCGATCGTGGACATGCAGGGAACCGACGACGACGAGTTCCGCCGCCAGTTCCCGTCCGCGGGCGCGGGCTACGTGCTGCGCCCCGGGCTGGCCGGGCTGGAGACCGTCCTGGCCGCCGCCCGCGAGCCGGAGGGCGACGCGCTGGCCGATCGCCGGGCGGTGCTCAAGCACTACCTGCTGGGCCCGGACGAGCCGGACTCGCTGACCCGGTTCACCATGGCGGTGAACGACCTGTACGAGCGCGCGCTGCTGGACTTCCCGGTCGGCGCGATCGCCGAACCGATCCCGGCCGACCCGTTCCGCGGCCAGGCCGGTACCCCGGTTCCCGTGGGCGACTGACCGGCCCGGACAGACTGCTCGCCCCAGACAGCACGAAAGGGCCCGCGCGATGCCGCGCGGGCCCTTCGTCGCTCCTGTGTGCGGACGTCAGGCTTCCCCCTCGGTTCGGTTGAGGGGGTCCGGCGGCCGGGGCCGGGTCAGCCGCCCAACTGGATCCGGGCCATCCGCATGATCTTGCCCAGTTCACGCTCGACCTGCTCACGAGGGCGTCCGTCGCGGACGACGAGCCGGGCGGTGAAGGGGTTGCCGTCGATCATGCGGGTGAGCTCGTAGCACACGGCCTCGCCCTCGAGGCTCCAGGAGAGCCCGTCGTCGTCGGGAGCCGTCTCCACGGAGTCGGGCCCCTCGGTGTCCGCGACGGTGGGTCCGCCGCCGGAGAGGGCCGCGCGGACCGAACCGTGCGTCCAGCCCAACGCGGACTCCAACCGGTGGACGGTGAGTTCGCGCGGAGCACTCCGGCCGCTCCGGATGTCGCGCAGCGCCTGCTCGGAAAGACCGGCGCGCGCGGCCAGCTCACCCCATCCCAGCCCCAGCGCGAGGCGGCGTTCGGACATGGCCCGGTCGAGGGCGTCGGGCGAACCACCGGGAGATCTGTCCTTGGGCATGGCCCCAACCTTAGGTCAGCGTCGTAGGGATCCGGGAGGGTCCGGTGTCACCTCCCGAGGCGGCACCGGCTGGGACCCGCCGCGAACAGGCCCTGCCTTGTCGCGGGGAACCAGCCCCTCCTTGTAACTTGGCAATACTTTGCATAAATTGGGTCTACTTTCCCCCACGACGGAGAACCCATGCATCGCTTCTGCACTACCGTCACCTGCACCCTCCCCCTCGACGGCGACGACTCCGTCTGCCCCCAGTGCGTGCGACGACTGACACTGGCACTGGACAAGGTCGTCGGGGGCCTGCCCCGGGACCTGGACCTGGCGCTGGCCCGACAGCGGCGCACCGGGCCGGGAAACCTCGGCCGTAGGAGCACCGAGACCCCACTGGCCTTCGACCCCGCGATCACCGAGGCCTCCGCCGTGCTGCAGGGCACCCTGTCGGCCTGGTGTCGGGCCATCCAGGAACCGGGGGTGCCGGGACCCACGGGAAACGATTCGTCGGCCCTGGCGTCCTGGCTCTCCCGCCACACTGGTGCGCTGCGCCGGAACGCACTCGGAACGGAGTGTGTCGACGAGGTCTGCGAGGCGGTGGAACAGGCGGAGCGCGCCGTCGACCTGCCCTCGGACAGGGTCATAGCCGGTCTGTGCCCCGACTGCGCGACCCCCTGCTACGCCAGGTCCGGGGCGACGAGCACCCGCTGCCCCGAATGCGAGACACGGGTGTCGGTCGGCGAGGGGCGACGGCGCATGCTGCTGGGGGCCGGGGAGCACCTGGTGACCGCGGCCGACGCCGCACGGGCCCTCCAGGTCCTGGGGCACCGGGTCACTCCGGCCTCCGTACGCGGCCACGCCCGGCGCGGCCGGTTGCGGCCCCGGGGCACGGGCAGTGCCGGACGCCCCCTGTACTGCCTGGGCGATGTCGTGGACGTCTACCTGTCGAGGACGTGTCCCGGCGACCGGCCGCTCAGGCGCCATCCCTGAGCCAGGACTCCAACAGGCGCAGCTCAGCGGGCTCCAGGAGCAGGGCCGCGTCCCGGAGCACCTCCTTCACGGGCAGGTCCGCCCGGACCAGGGCCACGCTGTGCGCACCGGAGCGCACCACCGCGATCGGACTGGCCGTCATGTGCGCGTAGCAGGCTCGCAGGCCCACCGAAGCACCGATTTCCACTCCCGCCATCAGACGTTCCCCTGCCTCACGAAGACCGTGCACCTCAGCCGAACACCCCGTATCGGAAAGCACAAGAGAGGCACCCAGGTTCCTCCCACGTGCCACCACCAGGAGTCCCCGGGAAAGGCGACGGCCTGTACGTTTGCCTTCCGCACCCACTTGGCCACTTTCGGTCTCGAGAACCCGGACCGCGCTCCCTTTCGCAACGGCCCCGGAACGGGAGGAAGGGGCGGGGCACCCGTTGGCGCGCCCCGCCCCGAACCACACCGCGTGCACCGGGGCCAGCGCGTAGCCCGGTGTCACCGGTGGCGTCGGCGCTCCAGCTCCGCCCGCCGTTTCTCGGCCCGCTGCTGCGCCTCGGCCAGCCGGGCGAGCTTCTCCTCCTGCGCCCTGCGCACACGGGGGTCGGCCGGGTGCGGTTGGCCTGTGGTGGCGTGCACCAGGTCGGCCTGGAGGTAGTGGGAGAGCGTCCACCCGTCACCGCCCACGGAGGTCACCGTGGCCGAGTCCGCTGGCAGGTGCCGCACCAGGACGGCCAGGCGGCGCGGGGTGAGTCCCCCGCGCCAGAGGTCGCCGAGGTCGATCCCGTAGTACCGGGCCAGATCCGCCTCCACCGCGTCAGGGGCCTCCCTGAGCAGGCGGAGGAGGCGGGCTATTCCCCCGGGCTCTGGAACCCGTAGGCGGCGGCGATCTGTTCGGCGAGCACGTTGAGGTCGGCCAGGGTCGCCCCCGTGTCCTTGAGCCTCTGCCACTGTTCCGCTCCCAGCAGGCTGCGGACGGCGGCGACGATCTTCCCCTCCTCGAACCCCTCCAGGGCTGCCAGCGGCCACTGGTCGGAGGTGGCGGGCAGCAGGTACTCGACCCCGCCCAGCGTCAGCCGCTTGGGCTCGGGGGCGGCCGTGGCCTCGTCCCTCACGGCGCGGGCCGCCGGGGAGGTGGCCGGTGTCCGTGACTGGGCCGGGGCGGCCGGGGCCTGTACGACGGTGTTCTCGGTCATGGCGCGGTTCCCTCTCGACTGATGGTGTTCGGACTACCCGCGCGGTTGTGGGTGGGGCCGGGCCGGTGAACCGCGCGAACCCCGACCCGGCCGGTCTGGTGTCAGAGAGCGCCCAGGCCCTCCCCGCCGCCTCCCCCGTCGTCGTCGCCACCGCCGTTGTCGTCCTCGGGGCGGGACGGGCCCTTGTAGGTGTAGAAGAGGGTGGCCTTGTCGTTCACGGGGTCGGTGGGGTAGATCGCCACGGTGATCTCGCGCTTGGCGATCTCGGTGGCGTTCTCGGTGGACTCCCCTCGCTCGGCCACCTGCGCGTAGTTGGCCGAGACCGTGCGCTTGAGGATGTCGCCGGTGCGGGTCTCGAAGGCGATCATGAACCTCGCCTGGAGGTCGGGGACGTTGATGTCGCCCTCGAAGGTCCCCCGCTCGCCGAACTCGACGTCGTGGCCGGGGAACATGACGTCGTAGACGGCCTTGTTGTCCTCGAAGGGCAGGAACTTGCGGGTCACCTTGAAGTTGTTGTGGGTGGAGGCGACCAGGATCCCGCCCCAGGCGTAGAGGTCCTCACTCTCGACCTCGAACGTCTCGGTGAAGCCCTCCTCCCCGTCGAGCAGGCCGACCTGCTCCCAGGAGGCGTTGAACGGGCGGCCCTCACGCGGGATCTCGCTGCCCAGCGGGGCGATGTAGACGTCCGCGTACGCCCAGACGCTGGCGTTGTCGGTACTTGCCATCGGGGATGGCTCCCTTCTGCCGGTGATCGTGTGTGTCGGATCCCGCCGGGGCGGGTCGTCATGGCCGTGTGGCCCGGCGCTGGGTGACCAGCACCGTGAAGGAGGCTCGGTGGTCGGCCAGGTCGCCCTCGTCGTCCACGACGACGCCGTCGACCGGGCGCACGGAGACCACGTCGGCGTCTCCGGGGTGTTCCAACAGGGCCGCGTGGGCCAGGCGGGCCAGTTCCTTGACGTCGTCGCGGGCGTCGGCCCAGGAGGTCACGCGGACGGCCGCCCGCTGGGTGAGGGACGGTTCGGACTCCGCCGACTCGCAGTGCACCGTCAGTGCGGGGTCCTCGCCGGGCTCCCAACCTGGTGCGGAGAGCGCCGTGACCGGTGTCCCGGACCACCGGTCCGGGAAGTCGGGCAGCCGTGCGCGCAGGTGCTCCACGACCAGGTCCTCAGCGTCCGCGAAGAGCGGGACGATCATGTTCGTCGTCTCCTGTCCGGTGGGGTTGCGGTGGCGGGTCAGACGAGGTCGCCCGGGTCGGTGACCGGGTCGGGGGAGGCGTCGTCGAGGCCGCCCGACCCGCGCAGGTCGTTGCCGTGTCGCACCAGGTTCCGGCAGGTACCGGTGACGGACAGCCCGGAGTCGCGGCTGTCCACCCCGTTCCCGGTGACGGACAGGCCGTTGGTCCGGTCGCTGGCCCGAATCCCGTACGCGGCGGCCCCTGAGATCCGGTTGCCGGAGACCCTGAGTCCCCCGCCGCCCCGAACGTGCACGCCGGTGCCGCCGACCCCGCTCAGGACGTTGGCGTCCACCACCGCGTCCTCGGTGGACTCGAGGAGGAACCCGGTACCTCCGGTTCCGCTCACGGTGTTGCCGGTGACGGTGACGTTGCGGACCGGGCCGCCGGGGTGCCCGGCGCAGCGGACCGCCGGGAGCCCTCCGGTCCCGGTGAGGACGTTGCCGGTGACCACCACGTCAGACAGGGGTCGGGGATGCCCGGTCGGGTCGCCCCCGCCCAGGCGTGCGGTGTCGTCCTCCTCGGCGTCGGCCACCGAGACCACGCTCACCCCGCCCGCGCAGTCGAGGAAGGTGTTTCCCTGCACCGTGAGCCGGTCCCACGCACAGGCGTGTACGGCCTCGGCGGAGCAGGACTCGAAGTGGCAGCCCAGGATCCGGATGTCCCCGTGGGAACGGCCGGGTGTGGCGCCGCGGGACCCGATCCCCCGGGGCCAGGGCCCGCTGCCCGGGGTCTGCGAAGCCCCGAAGGAGCAGCCCGACAACACCACGTCGGAGCAGGGGGTGTAGTCGTGGGGGCCGGACTCGTCGAACCCGGAACCCGGTCCGGACATGCCCAGCCGGACGGCCTCGGACAGGGAGCGGGCGCCCCCGGCGTCGGTGAACCCCTCGAAGCGGACGTCGAGGATCCGGGCACACCGCACCGCGTCGAGTTCCACCGCGTGGTGACCGGGGACGTCGCGGATGACCGTGTCGCGCACGGTGATCCCGAGCGCGTGACCGAACGACAGAACACTGTCGTGGGCGGGGATCCGCAGACCGTTGCCGTCCCAGACACCACCCTCCAACAGGATCCGGCCGTGGCCCGCGTGGCCGGGCGACTCCTGGCCGGGGTCACCGTTGGTGAGCAGGGTCCCCTCTCCGTCCCGCCGCACCACGGCGTCCGGAGCCAGGACGATCCGCGTGTTGGCGTGGACGCGAAGCGGCGGGGCCTGGACGGAGTAGGTACCGCCGGGGACCCACACCACTCCGCCGCCGTCCTCCCGGGCACGGTCGAGGGCCGTCTGGAGCGCCCCGGTGTCGTCGGCCCGGCCGTCACCGACCGCTCCGAGTGCCCGTACGTCCCGCACCCCGGCGGGGGCGCCCTCCTCGGGGAGGGCCATGGTCCGGCGTGCTCCCCCGCCGTCGGGACCTGCGGGGGCGGCCGCCCCCGGGACCGGTCCCCGGCGCTGGGAGGAGGTGAAGGTGGAACGGACCCTGCGGTGCAGGAGGGACCATTCCCCGGCCAGATCGGGCGGATAGCTGGGCAGGGGCATCAGGGTTCCTCCGCTCCGGGTTCGGTGTCGGGTGGTTCCTCGAAGATGAGCGTGGCGGTGTCCTCCCCCTGGCCCCGGGTGGCCGGGGTGACCTCGATTCCGATCACCCGCCAGGACCGGGAGAAGGAGGGGCTCCCCCTGACGAGGGGGAACCAGTCGTTGACCAGGGTCAGCCGCGCCTTGTCCCCCAGCCGGTCGGGGGTGAGGGTGGTGCGATCGGGCAGACGCACGGTGACCTGGGGGAACCGCACCGAACCCGAGGAGCGGGCGGCCCACCAGCGGGCGTGCTCGTCCAGGGCGGCGGGACTGGTGACCCCGGGGACGTCCACGGTGCGGTCCATCAGGGGCCAGCCCGCGCCCTCGAACCGGGGGTCGGACCAGGTCCGGGAGAGAACGGGCTCGGCCTCCTCCTCGGGGGCGGCGTCCGGTGCGTCGCCCCGCGCCCGCCACGAGGTGGCGGCTCCCGAGGCGTCCGCCGGATAGCTCCAGGCCACGACGTTGCCCGGTTGGGTGAAGACGTGCTCGGTCCGGTCCTGGCCCATCTGGTCCTGGACCACGAACTCCCGGACGCGCTCGCCCGCGCGCACCACGGTGCGCACCATCCACTCGGGACCGTCGACGCGAGAGGAGAGATCCTCCAGCGCCTCCCCGAAGGACACGGCGTCCGAGGCCCGGTAGGTGATGGACCGGGGTTCGGCGGCGGCCCCGTCCACGTGGCCGCGCTCCTCCGGAATCTCCGGGTCCGGTGGCTCGCCCGGAGTGACCGGCACGAGTCCGATCGGCCGGGGCTCCTCCATGCGCCGCACGAGCTCGCGGGCCAGCCACCGCTGGTCGGCGCCCGCCAGGGTGAGGTCGGTGCGGATCTGACGGTGGTAGAGGTAGCTCTCCAGGGAGGCCCCGGACAGGTCGACGGTGACCCGGCCCCGGTTGTCGCTCTTGGGCTCGGCCGACCAGATCAGATAGGTGCCCCAGATCTGGTCGCCGCGCCACACGTGGACGACGGTGCGGCCGGGGCCCCGCCCGAGGTCGACTTCGCTGCGACCCACCACCCGGGCGACGCGTTCGGCGGTCTCGGGGCCGGTGACCGCGACCGAGCCGCTGAACGTCCCCGGCTGGCAGATCCGCCGGTCGAAGCTCACGCCGGTCAGGTCGAGGTCGGCGATGGGCCTGTCGGTGACCAGGTCGCAGAACTGGTAGCGGTAGAAGGCCATGTCACTTCGCCGAGTCCCGCGCCTGGTCCTGCGGGGGCGGTTTCACCGCCCTGATCGTCTCCTCGGTCCTCTCGATCGCCATCCAGCTCACGGTGAACTCCGTGTGGTTGGTGCGGGCCACACGGATCGTGAAGCCGTCCTTGCTCCGGCGGATGCAGGTGACCTCCTTCAGGTTGCCGGGGACGTCGCTGACACCCGTGATGAAGATCGCCGGGGTCTCGCGGAAGGTTCCCGGTTCGAAGGTCACCAAGGCGCCGCCCCGGAAGTAGTCCCCGGCGGGCTCGTCGGCGACGATGTGCGTCACCAGCCCGGCCACGACCTTGGGCCTGCGGACCTCGTGTTCGGGGCCCGCGACCGTGACCCACGCACCCTCCTCAAGGACGTAGAGGTCCCTGCTGGAGGTGACGTAGGCCAACGTCCCGTCCGTCACCTCCTCCATCCGGTTCCGGGAGGCGGTGTCGGGTACCCGCACCACACCGCCTGCCACCGAGGTGTAGTCGCGCCGGTCCGCGATGTTCTGGGACAGTGCGGCCCCCGGTTCCCGCGGCCAGTCGATCCCGCCCTCACCCGCCGTGGCCCCCTGGGGCACGGTGATCTCGAACAGCGGCAGGTAGGTCTCGTCCGAGTCCGGGTCGACCACCCGGACCTCGGCCTCGGTCTCCCCGGAGTCGTCGTAGGTGTCGTCGCGGATCACCACGCCCACGAGGTCCACGCGATCGCCCTCGGCCGGGCCGTCCTCCAGCTCGACCTCGACCGCCTCGGTACTGGCGACGAGATAGGTGCCCTGGTGGGTCGCGGACGCTCCCCGGACCGCGACCACGAACGGAGCGATGGTCGCGGTCATGTCGGAGCCGCTCAGGTCGGCGGTGCCCCTGTCGTGGAAGAGCCCGCTGCGCCGGTCCAGGGCCTCCCCCTCCGCGCTGCCCAGGAGCGCCCCCAGGATGACCCTGTGGTCCTCGGCGGAGGTCGCCCCGGAGCGCAGGGCCAGGGATCGGATGGTCATGTGTTCCTCCAGTCGGTGGACGGCGATGGTCCCGGTGTCACAGGTAGGCGTCGCGCCAGCGGAAACGGGCCCAGGCCTCGGGTTCCGAGGTCTGTGGGCGGAAGTGGACCGGGTTGGTCCCGGGGGCCAGCGTCCAGTGCTCAGGGGGAACGGACGCGGGCGCGATGTGGTGGAAGCCGTCGACACCGTTGAGGAGCACCGTCCCCTGGTCGCAGTCGACGACGAGTCGGTCCGAACCCGCCAGGGTGAGCCCGAACTCCAGGTTGGTTCCGGTCGTGCGGTTGATCAGACGCGGCCGGGAACACGGCCCCGCGACCTCCACCACGGGGTGGGTGGGGCTGTCCCCGTCATTGAGCAGGTTCGCCCCGCCGCCGTGAGCTGGTCGCCCGTGGTCGAGGGGATACTCCAACGGGTACTCAAGGCCGTCCTCGCTGGGCTGGGGCGGGTTCACCGTGTTCTGGCGCGCGCTCCCGTACCGGCGCGGATCAGCGCAGGTCCACTGCACCGTGACGATCGGCCGTGCGCTCCGGAAGGCCGGTCCGCCCGGGATGACCCGGGCGGTGACCTGCGCGTGGGCGGTCAGGCTCTCCCCTCCCACACAGATCTCCAGCGGGTGTTGCCGGGCTCCGTCCGTGAGGGTCAGCGCCCGGCGCAGCGGTCGCAGCACCGTGCGTACGTCCGGCAGGGACCCGGCACCGGTCAGTACTCCGACGGCCGTGACCAGACGCTGTCCCGCCAGGGCCGCCCCCGGCCAGGCTCCGTGCCGGGCGGCGCGCTCGACGTTGCCGGTCTCGATCTCGGGCAGGTCGTCCCAGCCCTCCAACTCGGTCAGGGCCAGATCGCCTCCGTCGAACAGCAGCTGTCCACGCCAGCGGATCTGTCCCTCCCTGAGTCCGCTCATCACATGCCTCTCGATCGCATCAGGAACATCAGGCGGTCCCCGACCTCGTGCGGCGACATCTCCTCCGTGGCCTCGAACCGCTCGATGTTGACGACCGGTCCGCCCTGGGCCAGCGGGGAGCCGGACAGGCCCGCGGCGTGGTCCCTTACCTCCAGGGAGGCGGGGACCACCCGTTTGGTGATCTCACCGCTGACGTCGCCGAGTTGACCGCGCAGATCGGGGAGACGGTCGTCGATCCCGTCCATGAGGCCGTCCATGATCATCCGGCCGGCCGGGGTGAGCAGCTTCTTGTCGACCCGGGCCGGACCCTTCCAACTGGGGATGAAGTCGGTGAGGTCGGAGAGCTTGTCCTTGACCTTCTGCCAGACCTCGTCGATTCCGTCGAGTAGGCCCTGAATGATGTTCTTGCCCGCGTTGACCAGGAAGTTCTTCGCGTCGGAGAAGTAGCCCTTGATCGTCTCGGGCAGGTCGCCGACGAACTCCAGGACCGCCTCGATCTTTTCCTCGACCCCCGTGCGCAGGGCCTCGAACTTCTCGACCGCCCACTTGCGGGCGTTCTCGAACGCGTCGCTGATGGCGGTGGCGATGCCGCTGACGATCCCGCCCAGCCGTTCCCGGATCGCTGAGAAGACCGCCCCGATCCGTTCGCGCAGCCCCTCGACCAGCTCCACGACCCAGGTGACGGCGCCCCTGATCGTGTCCAGCACCGTCTGCCAGGCCGAGTCGATCAGCTCGACCACCCAGTCCCAGGCCGCCTGCACGGCACTGGTGACCCGTTCCCAGATGCCGGTGAGGAAGTCGACGATGCTCTGGCCCACCCCCGTGATCTTCTCGACCAGCCAGTCCCAGACCTCGCCGGTCTTCTCCACCAGCCAGTCCCAGGCCTCACCGATGAACGCGGTGATCTCGTCCCAGTAGGTGAACAGGAGGGCGAACGGGTGGTGGGCGAGGATCGTCTTGATCCATTCCCAGGCGGTCTCGATGAGACCGACCAACGTGTCCCAGAAGTCCTCGGCGGCCTCCATCAGCGCCGTCCACATGCCCGGTAACGTCTCCGTGAAGAAGGCCATGACCCCTTCGGCGATCTCCTGCACGAAGGAGAAGATCCCGTCGACGATCTCCCGGAAGGTCTCGGAGTTCTGGTAGGCGTACACGAGTCCGGCGACCAGCGCGCCCAGGGCCGTGACGATCAGGCCGATCGGGTTGGCCCTCATGACCGTGTTGAGCGCCTTCTGCGCCCCGGCCATCAGGTTGCTGCCGATGGCCCCCGCCTTGGCCGCCACCCCGCCCTTGGTCGCGTTCTTGCCGAAGCTGTCGGCCCCGGCACCCGCCGTCCGGTACCCGGTGGCCAGGTCGCGCAGCGCCTGTGTGCCGGTGGAGAACCCCTGGGCGACCACCGGGGCCGCCGCGTCGACGAGCTTGCTGGCCAGCGCTCGGCCGATCTGTTCGCCCGCGGCGGGAAGCGTGGCGCTGAGCGTCTCACCGACCTGTCCGCCGAACGCCTGGACCGCGGGCGGCATGTTCGCCAGACCACTCTCGATCATCTCGTTGGCCCTGTCCGCGAGCAGGGTCCCGCCCTTGCCGCCAGCCTCCCCCGCGCCGTCCGTGACCTTGTCGGTCAGCAGACGCCCGGCCTCGGCCCCCAGGTTCTCGACCACCCCGGGCAGAGCGTCGAGTCCCTGTCCGATGAGGTCGGCCGCCTGGGAGGCGGCCCCCGAGGCGCTGGCCGGGAGCCCGGAGAACATCTCGCTCACCCGCGGGGACACCCCGGAGGTCATGGCCGCGCCGAGCTGGGCCCCGATACTCTGCCCGGCGCTCACCAGGGTGCTGGTCAGGGTGTCCGAGATCTGCTGCCCATAGGCCTGGACGGCCGGGGGCGCGCCGGACAACCCGGAGGAGAGGCGTTCGTTGATGGCACCCGCGAGCTGCTCACTGATCTGGCCCCCCGCATCCCTGCCGACCTGCGGCAGCGACGCGAAGTCCTGTTCCAGCTGCTTCCTGACCTGGTCGCCGATGCTGCTCAGCTCGGGGATCATCTGGACACGCACGGACACGGCGCCGGACATGGCTCACCTCTGCTCGGCCGTCGAGGGAAAACGGCCCTGTGGGCCGGGGACGCATGGGGCGGACGGAAACGACGCGGCCCCGGCGCGGCTGGGCGCGGGCGGGGCGGGGAGAGCGCGGCCGGAGCGGCTGAACGGCTGAACGGCTCTGGGCGGCGGTAGGCGCGTCGGACCGTGGAAGGGCCCTGGAAACACGAAAACCCGGCTCCTGGCCGGGTCGGGCACACCTGTGGTGCTCCCCAAAAGCGTGCCACAGCGCACCGGTCCCCCACAAGGGTCCGGACGGATCGGCTCGGAGCGGGCGGGGCGCGAGAGGGCGTGAGCCGAGGCCGACCCCGGTCCTGCCTGGTTCCCGAGCGCCCTTGGGCGACTGACCGTCTGGTCGGGCCGGTCACCTGGCGGCGGCGACCGTCCCCGCACTTCTCACCTCACCTGCGTGAGTGCGTACTCCATGTGGTGGACGTGTTCCGGACACAGGTGCTCGGCCATGGTCCCTTCGAGCCGGAGAAGGTTCTCGTCCCCTTACCGGATTCCGTGTTCCACGACGCTCTCGATCATGAACTCGTTCTCGCACTCGGTCTCGTAGACACCGAAAACGTCCTCCCACTGTTCGTCGGTGAAGGCCCCTCCCCTTTGTTTCTCCACCTCCGCTCTGGGAGCACTTTCGTCGTATCCACCACACCCCGCAATCAACAAGACACCAAGAGACAGAACAATGCGTTTTCTCGCGCCAGAGGCAGAAATCCTCACAGCCGACCACAATCCCCCAGGAGGACGCCGGAAAGAAGGGTCGTCACCATCGGCCGGAAGGAGAATCCGGGGAACTCCACCGGACAGAAAAGCCAGAACCAGCCGTCCCGTGGCGCCGGACGAAGTTCGTCAGAATGCCGCCAGCCGGGGCAGTCCCGCGAAGGGATCCGTGGAGGAGGAGACCGCCCTCCCGCTTCACCGGCGTGCGAACACCCGAACGTTGACAACGGGACCACTCAGGCCCCGACATACACCCCGAATGTGACCCGCCGCACACGTTCTTCCTGTTCGCGGATACGCATTCACACAGATTTCATCTCGACTCGACAACAGGGCCCGTCCCTCACACGGGACACACCCCGGTGCTGCTGATACTGGACAGGCAGGGCTTCTCCCTCAGCCCCCACCGCACACCTGGTGCCCGTCGTACGAACCGAACGGCCCGGCTGACCCCTGCCCTCACCTTTTCGAGCCCGAGGCAGGCCCGTGTCCGTTTCCGCCCTGAACCGCGCCCCCGACCCCGTCACGCCCCACGTGACGCCCCGGCACCGCCGCCGACCCGACATCGAGGGGCTGCGCGCCGTCGCCGCCCTGCTCATCGCCGTTTACCACATCTGGTTCGGCACGGTCTCCGGCGGTGTCGACGTCTTCCTGCTGCTCACCGGCTTCCTCATCACGGGGTCGCTGGTCCGGGCGATGGAGCGCGACGGACGCGTCGACCTCGCCGCCTTCTGGACCAAGCTGGTCAAGCGGCTCTTCCCCGCGGGGGCGGTGGTACTCGGCGCGGTCCTGCTGATGGCCCACGCGTACTTCCCGCGCTCCCAGTGGACCGCCGTCATCGACGACGTGTGGGCGGCGGCGCTCTACTACGGGAACTGGCACCTGGCCCTGGGGTCGGTCGACTACATGGCGGAGAACTCCGCCGCCAGCCCCGTCCAGCACTTCTGGTCCCTGGCCGTGCAGGGGCAGTTCTACCTGCTGTGGCCGGTGCTGATCGGTGTCGCCGCGCTGCTCGCCGTCCGGCTGGGCCGGTCGGTCCGCCGGGGCGCCGCCGTGGCTGTGGGCACGGTGTTCGCGCTCTCGTTCTCCTACTCGCTGTGGATCACCTCGACCGAACCGGTGTGGGCCTACTTCGACACCGGTGCCCGCCTGTGGGAGCTGGCCCTGGGCGGCCTGCTCGCGCTGTTCGTCCACCGGGTGGACCTGCCGGGCTGGGCGCGCGCCGCCGCCGGGTGGATCGGGCTGGTCGCGCTGGTCCTGTGCGGGTTCGTGATCGGCGACTCCCTGCCCTATCCGGGCTACGCCTCCCTGTGGCCCACGCTGGCGGCGCTGCTGATCATCCTCGCGGGCGCGGGCCGAGCGGACAACGGACGCCTGTCCGCGAACCGCCTCCTGTGCGCGCGCCCGCTGACCTGGCTGGGCGGACACGCCTACACCCTCTTCCTGTGGCACTGGCCGGTGCTCGTCCTGCACCTGGAGCTGACCGGGCAGGACCGTCCCACCCTCGGCGGCGGCTTCCTCGTCCTGGGTGTCTCCTTCGCGGCGGCGCTGGCCACCAGCTGGCTGGTGGACGGCGGCGTGGTCCGGGCCACCCGGCGCCTGCGTACCCCGGTGTGGTCACTCGCGGCGGGCATCCTGTTCGTGGTGCCCGTCCTGGTGGCGGGCTCCCTGTGGGGGCAGTCGATCGAACGCGACCGGCAGCTGCGCACGGAGCTCAGTTCCAACCCGCTCGCCTACCCGGGCGCCGCCGTCCACCTCGACCAGGACCTGGCGCGGAACCTGCCCGCCCTGCCGATCTACCCGGACACGACCACGGTCGCCCGCGACACCATCAACCAGACCCGCGAGTGCAACGCGCTGATCAACCAGCCCGAGGTGGTCTCCTGCGAGTTCGGCGACGTGCGCTCCGACTACACGATCGCCCTGGTGGGCAGCTCCCACGTGCGGCACTGGTTCCAGGCCCTGGAGACCCTCGCCGACCAGCACGGATGGCGGCTGGTGACGATGACCAAGAACGCCTGCCAGTTCAGCGCGCACGAGCAGCAGTACCGCGGGGCGGAGTTCCCCGAGTGCACGCGGTGGAACGACAACGTCATGGCCGCCCTGGAGGTCCTGGAACCGGACACGGTCTTCACCCTGGGCTCACTGACCAGCGTGCGCACCGGCCCCGACGAGCACGTCCCCGAGGGCTTCGTGGAGCGCTGGCGCCAGCTCGACGACCAGGGCGTGGACGTCGTCGCGGTCCGCGACACCCCCCGGTTCTCCTTCCGGGTCCCCGACTGCACCGACCGCAACCACCGTTCGGAGTGTTCGGAGCCCAGATCCAACTCGATGGCGGCGCAGGCCCCCTACGAGGAGCTCACCGACGTTCCGCCCAACACCCGGTTCCTGGACATGACCAACTACCTGTGCCAGGACGAGGTCTGCCACGGGGTGATCGGGAACCAGCTGGTGTACTACGACACCAACCACTTCTCCTACTCCTTCTCCCAGTCGCTGGCCATGGTCATGGAGCCCTACTTCCTGGCCGCGGCGGGCCGGGCGCCCGAGGCGGAGCTCACCCTCGCCGAAGCCGCCCTGCCGCTCCAGGAGGCGACGCAGGAGCAGGGCAACCAGTCCTGAGGCTCAGCCGAGCTCACCCCTCAGCGAGCGCCCGTGCAGGACGCGCAGCCGGTCCACCCAGTCATCGTGCTCGGGCGGGTGGAAGTGGTTCTGTTCGCCCCACTCACGGCTGGGCCGCCGGAAGCGGGTGGCCCGCAGGTCGGCCAGGGTGCCGAACAGTCCGCTGTCCTCGAACACCGCGTTGCCCTGCCCCGGACCCACCCCGAAGTCGGTGAGGACCAGGGTGGGCACCCGGTGCGCGAGGGCCTCGACAACGGCGGGCGAACCCATCGCCACCAGGCCGCGCGCCCGGTCCAGCTGGTCGGACAGCTGTCCGGAGCGGAAGACCAGCACGTGGTCCTCGGCCAGGTCGGCCCGGACCATCGAGCGCCAGCACTCCACGAATGGGTGGCGGCTCCCCGACTCGTGGCCCAGGTGGACCACGACCTCCAGGTCGGGGCGACTCTCGGCCAGCTCCGTCAGGGCGAGCAGGACGACCCGGCGCCCCCGCTCGGTGTCCGGAGCCCCGGGATGGGCCGCGTACACCACACGGTCGCGCCGGGTCCCCCGGTCCGCGTTCCCTCGGCTCAGAGGCAGACTGCCCAACCCCACCTCGCCACGGACGCCGAGACGCTCGCCCAGGGCGGAGTACTCGGCGACCTCGCGGCGGCTGTGCGCCACGAGCAGGTCGACCCTGGAGCGGTGCAGCCACTCGCCCTCGGTGGCGGGCAGTGAGAGCGCGGGCAGCGCGGACACCACCACCGGCCGGTACCGGCGCAGCACGGACCTCAGCGAGCAGGACAGTGTCTCCACGAGCGGACCGGAACAGTTGAGCAGCACGACGCCGGGGCGGTGGCGCCGGACCAACGAGCGGATCTGGCGCGCCGTGAGCACCGGCACGCGCAGACCGGCCTGGCGGCTGCCCTCGGTCTCGTTACGGATACGGGCCGGGGAGGGGGTCCGGTCGGTACGGGCCACCGCGAGCCCGACGGTGGTCCCGGCCCCGGAGAGCCGGTCGAGCATGGCCACGGTGAGTCCGACCCGCTCCGAGGTGTCGGCCACCGCCAGGATCGTGGGCGCCCCGAGCCGGGTAGCGGGGCGGCTCCCAGTGGGAATGAGGGTCACGAAGCCGTCTCCTTGGCGTTCGGGATGGAGATCCCAGGCTACACACGGAGAGTGACCACTTCGGAACCCATGGTTCGGGAACACGAACGGCGGCCGCACCCCAGGGGACGGCCGCCGCACGGTGCCGGTGGGCGCGCTACTCGCCCTTCCAGACGGGGTCACGCTTCTCGGCGAAGGCGATCGCCCCCTCCATGGCGTCCTGGCTCACGAACACGGGGCCCGCCAGCTCGTTCTGCCGCTCCCACATCTGGTCCGTGGACCAGTCGTCCGAGGCCTGGATGATCTCCTTGGAGACCTTCAGGGCCAGCGGACCGTTCGGGGTGATCCGGGCGGCCAGGGCCCGGGCGCCCTCCAGAGCGCCGCCGCTCTCGGTGACCTGGTTGACCAGGCCCAGCTCCGCCAGACGCCCAGCGCCGACGAAGTCACCGGTCAGGGCGAACTCCATCGCGATGTTGCGCGGGATGCGGTGCTGGAGGCGCAGCAGGCCACCGGCTCCCGCGACCAGACCGCGCTTCACCTCGGGGATGCCGAACCTGGCGTCGTCCGCCGCCACGACCAGGTCGCAGGCGAGCACCGCCTCGAACCCGCCCGCCAGGGCGTATCCCTCGACCGCGGCGATCAGCGGCTTCCTCGGGCCGCGCTCGGCGAAACCGCCGAACCCGCGCCCCTCAACCACGGGGACCTCGCCCTTCATGAAGGCCTTGAGGTCCATTCCGGCGCAGAAGGTGCCACCGGCGCCGGTGATGATCGCGACGTTGACGTCCTTGCGGGCGTCCACGTCGTCGAGGGCCTCGGCGATGCGCGCCGCGACCGCCGCGTTCACGGCGTTCTTCGCCTTGGGACGGTTGATGGTGATGACGGCGACGCCGTCCTCAGCCGTGTAGAGAACCTCGTCGGACACGGTGTCCTCCTACTTCGGGGGCATGCGCAGGGCGCCGTCGATCCGGACGACCTCGCCGTTGACGTAGCTGACCTCCAGCAGGGTCCGGGCGAGCTTGCCGAACTCCTTGGCGGTGCCCAGGCGCTTGGGGAAGGGAACCGGGGCGGCCAGGCGCTGCTTGAACTCCTCCGAGCCCGGGCCGTCGCCGTAGATGGGGGTCTCCAGGATGCCGGGGGCGATGGTGTTGACCGTGACGCCGATCGCGGCGAGGTCGCGCGCGGCCGGGAGGGTCATGCCGATCACGCCGCCCTTGGAGGAGGAGTAGGCGATCTGGCCGATCTGGCCCTCAATGCCCGCGAGGGAGGCGGTGTTGAGGATGGAGCCGCGCTCGCCGTCCTCGTTGACCGGCTCGGTCCTGGCGATCTCGGCGGCCGACAGGCGGAGCACGTTGAACGTGCCGATGAGGTTGACCTGGATGACCTTCTGGTAGCTGTCCAGGTCGTGGGGGTTGCCGCTGCGGTCCACCGTGCGGGTCGCCCAGCCGATCCCGGCGCAGGAGACCGCGACCCGGAAGGGCTTGCCGGTGTCGACCGCGGCCTGGACGGCGGCCTTGACCTGGTCCTCCTGGGAGACGTCGGTGGAGACGAAGACGCCACCGATCTCCTTGGCGACCGCCTCGCCGCGCTCGGCGTTGAGGTCGGCGACGACGACGGTGGCACCGGCGGAGGCGAGTTCCCTGGCGGTGGCCTCACCGAGGCCACTGGCGCCGCCCGAGACGAGGGCGGAGATTCCGTTGAGATCCATGGCCGCACTCTACAGAGAATGTGACCCGCACACTAGAACCGGGTTCGGTTAATCGCGGGTAGCACCGTGACCAGCGCCGTTGGAACCCGCAAGAGCGGGTATCAGCAAGGCGTGTTCTTCTGTCGTCACTCAGCGCTACCTTCCTGTCATGCGAAGAACAGCGACACTGGAGTGGCCCCAGGAATCGACCCAGGAGGATTCGACGGCCGAGCCGCTCCCCGACTGGTTCCTCACCCCGCCCGGGGGCTGGACCGCTGATGACATGGACAAACTTCCTCCGGGGGTACCCCGGATGGAACTCATCGACGGAGCGCTCGTTCCCCCAGACCCGCTTTCACTCGCACGTCGTGCGCCACCTGGCCAACGCTCTGGAGGAAGCGGCACCGAAGAACGTCGACATCCTTTGAGGATGACCATGAAGCTGGGCAAGTACCAGCACCCCGAGCCCGACATCCTCGTCTACGAGTTCGAGGAGGGGAAGGACGACCACCTCGACTGGTACCGGGCCACCCACGTCCCACCCGAGGACGTGCTCATCGCGATCGAGATCGTCTCCCCGGAGTCCCGGGAGCGGGACCGCACCACCAAACCGATGAAGTACGCGGCGGCCGGAATCCCGCACTTCTGGCGGATCGAGCAGGAGGACGAAGGGCCCGCCATCCACGTGTACGAGCTCGATGGAACCTCCGCGCCTCGCTACGTCCCGACCACCATCGCCCGGGAACGACTCAAGCTGGACGTGCCCTTCCCGATCGACGTCAACGTGCGGGCGCTGACCCCTCGGCGCTGAGTCACCACCGGGCCCTGCCCAGGCGCGGCTGTCGGCGACGCCTCCTCCCCCTCGGCAGGGCTTCGCGCGCGAGATCGGCCGCGCCCACCAGCCCCGCCTCGTTGCCCAGGGCTGCGGCCACCACCCGCGCCTCCGGCCGGTAGCCGCGACCGGTCAGACTCTTCGCGAACGCGCCGCGCGCCGGGTCCAGCAGCAGCTCCCCCACCTCGGACACGCCCCCACCGATCACGAACAGCTCCGGGTCGAAGGCGGCCGCGAGGTTGGCCAACCCCACGCCGAGCCACCCGCCCGCCTCCTCCATCAGCTCACGGCAGGCGCGGTCCCCCTTCCGGGCCAACTCGCTCACCAGCGGCCCGGTGATCAGCGCCGGGTCCCCGCCCACGGCCTGCCGCAGCCCCTGCGCCACCGGAGACTCCGACCTCACCAGCTCACGGGCCTCACGAGTGAGCGCGTTACCGCTGGCGTACTGCTCCCAGCAGCCCCGGTTCCCGCACTCACAGCGGTGTCCGCCAGGCACCACCGTCATGTGACCGAACTCGCCCGCCAACCCGAAGCGCCCACGTCTGAGCTCACCACCCAGGACGATCGCGCCGCCGATCCCGGTCCCCAGGTTCACCACCACGACGTCGTCCACACCCCGCGCCGCTCCGGCCCGCACCTCGGCCCACGCCGAGGCGTTGGCGTCGTTCTCCACCACCACCGGCAGCCCCAGGCGCACCGACAGCGCGTCCCTGAGCGGCTCCTCACGCCATGACAGGTGGGGAGCGAACAGCACCCGGGAACGACGCTCGTCGACGAACCCGGCGGCGCCCACGCCCACGGCCCGCACCCGGTACTCCCTGCGCAGCTCGGACACGACGGACACGATCGTCTCCTCCACCACCGAGGGGCTCTTGCTCCGCTCCGGGGTCTCCGTCCGCAGCCGTGCCAGCACCCTGCCGCCCGGCGTGACCACCCCGGCGGCGACCTTGGTACCGCCGATGTCCACACCGACGGTCAGGGAGTGCCCGTACCGCGCGTCCGTCATCATGCCCGCTCCACTCCACCGGCCGGGGACCGCACGGCCCCGGTCATCCGACCCTAGGGAGCGCCCCCTCCGGGGCCGCCCCACCACACCGCACACACACGAAAACGCGCACCCGGGCCGTTGTCTGCCCGGATGCGCGCAGGGATCGTGGGAAGAGCCCCTACTTGAGGGCGGTGCGCACCACCCCGGCCAGGCGCTCGGCCACGGCCGCCGCCTGCTCCTGTTCGGGGGCCTCCACCATCACGCGGACCTTCGGCTCGGTCCCGCTCGGCCGGATGAGAACCCGGCCGGTCTCGCCCAGCTCGGCCTCGGCCTCGCGGACGGCCGCGGCCAGTTCCTCGGACTCGGCGGCCTTGGACCTGTCCACGTCCGGGACGTTGATGAGGATCTGCGGCAGACGCGTCATGACCTTGGCCAGCTCGGCCAGGCCCTGCCCTCGGTGCGCCATGGCGGCCAGCAGGTGCAGACCGGTCAGCAGGCCGTCGCCGGTGCTGGCGTGGTCGAGCAGGATCACGTGGCCGGACTGCTCACCGCCCAGCCCGAACCCGCCGCGCTTCATCTCCTCCAGCACGTAACGGTCACCGACCGCGGTCTCCACCACGGCGACGCCCTCGCGGGCCATCGCCAGTTTCAGACCGAGGTTGGACATGACCGTCACCACGAGGGTGTCCTTCTCCAGGCGCCCGGCCTCCTTGGCCTCCGTGGCCAGGATCGCCAGGATCTGGTCGCCGTCCACCACGTTGCCCTCGGAGTCCACGGCCAGGCAGCGGTCGGCGTCGCCGTCGTTGGCAATGCCCGCGTCGGCGCCGTGCAGCCGTACCGCTTCCTGGAGAGCTCCCAGGCTGGTGGAACCGCACCCCTGGTTGATGTTGTGGCCGTCCGGCTGGTCACCGATCGCGATGACCTCCGCGCCCGCCCGGCGCAGCGCCTCGGGAGCGACCGTGCTGGCCGCGCCGTGGGCGCAGTCCATGACGACCTTGAGCCCCTCCAGACGGTGCGGCAGGGAGTCCAGGACGTGCTGCGTGTACCGCTCCGCACCGTCGTGGGACTCGGTGACGCGGCCGACCGCGTCACCCACGGCGGGGGTCGAGGGCACGCCGAGCATGCCCTCGATCTCCTCCTCCAGGGAGTCCTCAAGCTTCTGCCCGCCCCGGGCGAAGAACTTGATCCCGTTGTCCGGGGCCGGGTTGTGGCTCGCCGAGAGCATCACGCCGAAGTCGGCGCCCAGGGAACCGGTGAGGTACGCCACAGCCGGGGTGGGCAGCACACCGACCTTGACGACGTCCACGCCGGTGCTCGCCAGACCCGCGACGACCGCGGCCTCCAGGAACTCCCCGGACGCACGTGGGTCGCGTCCGACCACGGCCAGCGGTCGACGGTCGCCGTCGGTCGCGGCCAGGACCCGCGCAGCCGCGATGGACAGTTCCAGGGTGAGCGAAGCGGTCAGGTCTCGTCCCGCGAGACCGCGTACGCCATCGGTTCCGAACAGCCGAGCCACAGGCGACAGCCCCTTTCGAAAGCGGCACCGGAGAGAGCCGGCGCCGGTGAAGTTCAGCGTGGCGGAGAAAGCCACCGGAAAAACCAAAAGCCCGTACGCCGTCCCCGACAGAGGGAACGACGTACGGGCGAAAGCTCAGCCGCGCAGGAGTCGGCGCATGAGCATTAGCGCTTGGAGAACTGCGGAGCCTTGCGCGCCTTCTTGAGACCGGCCTTCTTCCGCTCGACCTCGCGGTCGTCACGGGTGAGGAAGCCGGCCTTCTTCAGGGTCGGACGGTTGTTCTCGGCGTCCAGGGTCGCCAGCGCACGGGCGATGCCGTGACGCAGGGCGCCGGCCTGGCCGCTGGTGCCGCCGCCGTCAAGACGGGCGAAGACGTCGTAGGCGCCGTCGAACCCGAGCGAGACGAACGGGTCCTTGACCGTCTGCTGGTGGACCTTGTCCGGGAAGTAGACATCAAGCGGCTTGCCGTTGATCTTCCACTCGCCCGATCCGGGGGCGATGCGAACGCGGGCGACGGCCTGCTTACGACGACCGGTACCGGCGCTGGGGCCGGACGCGGTGGGAACGTAGGCGGCGGTCGTCTCGTCCGACTCGCTCGTGTACTCGGAGGGGAACTCCTCCGGGTTCTCGGCGATTTCCTGCTCGACGTCTTCGATGCCGGTGGGCTCGACCACGGTTATCCTCGTGCTTCCTGTAAAAGTCTGCGAACGCCTAGGCGGGCTGCTCGATCTTCTTGATTTCGAACGGAACCGGCTGCTGGGCCTGGTGCGGGTGCTCCGCACCGGCGTACACCTTGAGCTTCTTGCCCATCTGACGGCCGAGGGAGCCCTTGGGGAGCATGCCCTTGACGGCCTTCTCGATGGCCCGCTCGGGGTTCTTCTCCAGCAGGTCGGCGTACGCGATCGAACGCAGACCGCCGGGGTAACCGGAGTGCCGGTAGGCCCGCTTCTGCTCCAGCTTCTTGCCGGTCAGGGCGACCTTCTCGGCGTTCACGACAATGACGAAGTCGCCGGTGTCGATGTGGGGCGCGTAGTAGGGCTTGTGCTTGCCCCGAAGCAGCGTGGCGACCTGGCTCGCCATACGCCCGAGCACGAGATCGGTAGCGTCGACAACGTGCCACTGACGCTGGACATCGTTTGGTTTGGGGCTGTATGTGCGCACGATCGTTCGCCTTCGCTCTTCCAGTCGGCTGCCCCATCCCGAACGGGATGGTGGACTCGTATTACGGAACACCCCTACGGGTGCGGGGCCGAACAGCCGCCGCGGGTGCGGGGCTGTTACTTGGCCGGATGTCCCATGTCCAATCAGGACGACCCGGTCGTGAGTGCGCAGACGATGGTGCGTGGATCGGCACCCAGCTTCGGGAGTTTGGGGCCCACGGCAACTCAACGCACAACGACGAAATACCCTACCTGTCCACCCTAACGCAGGTCAAAGCGTGCGTAGGGCCGACCGATGGGATACGTCTGGCGGGAAAGCGCCGGGACGGGTTCACATCCGTGACCTCTCCGCCTTTTATTATGCCTGTCGCCGCGAGTGCTTCGTCCTGCCCTCGCCCGCGCGTTGGTTACCCTTGCACCGAAAGGCCGGTATCCGCCCGGTACCACGGGCGGTGACCCGCACCTTGGAGACGCCCGTCACGATCGCCGTGCGTCCGCCGAACCGGTGAGAAAGCCACGAGGCGGACACAGGCCACGGGCCCGGCGAGCCGCGACCCAGTCCCACTCCCAGAGCCTTCGGAGACTCCCATCAGCACCCATCCGAACCCGCCTCAGTACGGCCCAGACGGACGACCTCTCCAGCCGGAGGCAGGCGACGGTCGGGACCTGCTCGGGGCGCCCTCCCAGTCTGACGGCCAGCATTCCACATCCGGACCGCAGTGGCCGCACGCTTCCCCCGCCGCGGGCCCCTCCGGCCCGCAGTACCCGCCGTACGCCGGTCCGAGTGGCCCGCAGGCGCCGCAGCCCGCTCCGGGTTCTCACCCGCACAGTCAGTTCCCCCAGCCCCCGCAGGGCGGCACCGGTCCGCAGGGCGTTCCCGGAGTACACAGCGGCCCCCAACCCCCGCAGCACACCGGACCCAGCGGTCCGCAGGGGCCGCCGCACCACGGTGGCCCGCAGCAGGGCGGGGCCCCGTACGGAGCCCCGGCCGGACCCACCGGCGGCCACCCCGGAATGGGACATCTCACTCAGAGCGGCCCCAATGTGCCCCCGGGCGGCCCTCAGGGCCCCGGGCGCCCGGTCACCGGACCCCAGGCGCCGGGCCAGCCCTACCCCGGCCAGCCCCTGCCTCCCGGCGCTCCGCACCCCGGCCAGGGCGCCCCGGTGCCCCCGCACGCGCAGGGCCGTCCGCCGCAGCCCCCGCCCGGACAGCATTCGGGCCAGCACCCCGGCCAGTACCAGGGCCCTCCGGGTCAGCACCCCGGACACCCCGGCACGGGACCCCAGGTTCCGCCCGGCGCGCCCCAGGCGATGCCCACGGGCGGACAGCCGTCCATGCGCGGGCCGATCCCGCCCCCGCCCAACTCCCTTCCGCCCGGCGCCCACGGCGCTCCCGGTGGCCCTGGAGGCCCGGGTGCGCCCGGCATGCCCCCGCACGGCGCTCCCTCGGGCGGCAACCGTCCGCCCGCCTACCCCGCGCAGCAGCCCGAGCCGCCCCGGCCCGCCGAGGATCCGGTCTTCCCGACCGACTCCATGGGCGCCACCCAGAACCTGCGCGCGGTCCCGGCCAGCAGCCCCTCCGGCGCCAACCGCCCGCTCTACCGGGACGAGGTGCCCGAGGACGCCGGAGCCGACACCGCCCAGTTCGACGTCCAGAGCGTGCGGGACGCCTACGACGAGTACGACGATTACGACGACTACGACGACCAGCCCGCGCGGAAGCGGCCCCGGAGCCAGATCGTCCTCATGGGCGCGGGTTTCGTGGCCCTGCTGGCGATCGCTGGCGGCGGCGCCTTCTACTTCGGCTCCGGCGGCTCCGGCGCCACCCCGGTCTCCGACGAGGGAGCCGACTCCGGGGCCCTGGCCGCGGACGGCCTCTTCCCCGAGGAGATCGAGGTCGAGGGCCAGGGCACGTTCAGCCGGGTCGCCGTCGACGACAGCGACGACTGCGCCGCGGGCACCCATGGCGACTACGGCCAAGTGCTCGCCGACAACGACTGCCGCCAGCTGGTGCGCGCCTCGTACCTGAGCGAGGACCAGAACCACGCGGTCACCGTCGGGATCGCCGCCATGCCGAGCGACTCCGAGGCCGAGACCGCTCTGGGAGCCCAGGACCTGGTCGGCGCGGAGTGGTTCGCGGGCCTGCCCGGCGACGAGGGCACGCCCGCCGAACGCCTCGGCTACTCGGGCGGCCACGGCAGCAGCGGCCAGTGGGGCCGCTACCTCCTCTTCTCCCTGTCCGCCAACAGCGACGGCAGCGACGAGGGCTCCGAGGACGGCGGCGACGCCACCGAACTGCGCGACATCGGTGAGGGGTTCATCGAGAGTGTCCACGGGGCGCTCGCCGACGACCGGGCCTGAGGGGCACCGGCCCCGCACACGAAGACGGCGCCACCCGGGTTGTCCACAGTTCGTGGACCAGGGTGGCGCCGTTCGGTGTTTCCGGCTCTACTTGACCTATCAGGGGGTCTTCGCTCTCCGCCCGCACTCGCATGCCCCGAGACTGCCCCGGGACGCACACTGGCCCCAGCCCGGGGACCTACTAGCTCCGCCCGCACGGGCGTGCCCGGAGACAGCCCCGGAAGGCACACCGCGACCCGGCCCGGGGCCTTCGCCCTCCGCGCGCACAGGCAGGCCCTCGGACGCACGCACGCCCGAACCCTCCGGTCCCGCACACGCACGCCCTGAGACTCCGGCCCGGCACACCCAGCTCGCCCTCTACTCTGCGTGCCCCTTGCAGGGGAGCTCGCGCACGCGACGGGTGAGGCTCGCCCTGCCCGCCAGCTCCTCGTCGGCGGGGTAGCGCACCTCCTCCAGGCTCAGCCCCTGCGGACCCACCACGTGCACCGAGGAATCGCGTACGGCGGCGCCCAGGACCCTGCCCGGCCACTCCACCCCCTTGCGTCCGTCCCCCACCGCCAGGAGCGCCCCCACGAGGGCACGCACCATGTTGTGGCAGAAGGCGTCGGCCTGGATCGTCCCGGCGATCAGGTGCGGTTCCTCCCGCACCCACTCCAGGCGCAACAACTCACGGATGGTCGTGGCCCCCTCCCGCTTCTTGCAGAAGGCCGCGAAGTCGTGCTCGCCGACCAACAGGGCGGCGGCCTCGTTCATCCGGTCCACGTCCACCGGGTGCCGGTGCCACAGCACGTCGCGACGCCGCAGCGGCTCCACGCCGTAGGGGGCGTCGCTGATCCGGTACACGTAGCGGCGGAACAGGGGCGAGAAGCGCGCGTCGAACCCCGGCGGCGCCACCCGGACGGCGCTGACCCGCACGTCCCGGGGCAGCACACCGGCGAGCCTGCGCAGCACCCGCTCCCCCTCGTCCTCCCAGGTCGCGAGCGGCACGTCCACCTGCGCCACCTGGCCGCGCGCGTGCACACCGGCGTCCGTGCGGCCGGCACACGTCACCGAGGCCGACGGAAGCCGGAGCACCTTCGCCAGCGCGGACTCCAGCTCACCCTGAACGGTGCGCCGAGTCGGCTGGGTCGCCCACCCGGAGAAGTCGGTCCCGTCGTAGGCGATGTCCAGTCGCAGCCGGACGGTCGTTTCGTTCTCGTCCATCCCCACCCCGCATCCCTGGCGCGCCCACCGGACGCGCCAGGGCCACCGGCACCGCCGAGACGGTCCTGCCGGTGACCCGTGAAAAGAAGAAGTGCCCGACCCCCGCGAGGGTCGGGCACTCCACGAGCCTGGCGCGGGCCCTGGGCCCTGCGCACGTCGGCCCTACTTGCTCTCGGAGCTCTCCTCGGTGGCCTCGGGGGCCTCCGTGGTGGTGTCCTCGGCCGTGGCGGTCTCCTCGGCGGGAGCGGCAGCCGGAGCGGCGGGCGCGTTCAGCGCCTCGACCAGCTCGATGATGGCCATCGGGGCGTTGTCGCCCTTACGCGGACCGATCTTGGTGATACGGGTGTAACCACCGGGACGGTTCTCGAAGCGCGGGCCGATCTCGGTGAAGAGCTCGTGCACCACGGACTTGTCCGTGATCTTGGTCAGCACCTGACGACGGGCGTGCAGGTCGCCGCGCTTGCCGAGCGTGATGAGCTTCTCGGCGTACGGACGCAGGCGCTTGGCCTTGGCCTCCGTGGTGCGGATGCGGCCGTGCTGGAACAGCGAGGTGGCGAGGTTCGCCAGGATGTGCCGCTCGTGAGCGGGCCCGGATCCCAGACGGGCGCCCTTGGTAGGCGTGGGCATGGTGTCGTTCTCCTAGTGATGCGGTCCACGGCCGCACTCGGCCGGGGACCTTTGGGCGACGAAGGTTAGTACTGCTCCGTCTCGACGAAGGACTCACCCTCGTCGTCCTCGGAGCCGTAGGAGTCGGCCGCGGTGCTGGGGTCGAATCCGGGCGGGGAGTCCTTCAGGGACAGGCCCATGTCGATGAGCTTCTGCTTGACCTCATCGATGGACTTGGCACCGAAGTTACGGATGTCCAACAGGTCCTGCTCGGAGCGGGCAACCAGCTCACCAACGCTGTGGATGCCCTCACGCTTGAGGCAGTTGTAGGACCGGACCGTGAGGTTGAGGTCCTCGATCGGCAGCGCCAGGTCCGCCGCGAGCGCGGCGTCCGTCGGCGACGGGCCCATGTCGATGCCTTCGGCGTCGACGTTGAGCTCACGCGCCAGACCGAACAGCTCGACCAGGGTCTTGCCCGCGCTGGCCACGGCGTCACGGGGACGGATGGCCGGCTTGGTCTCGATGTCGACGATCAGGCGGTCGAAGTCGGTGCGCTGCTCGACACGGGTGGCCTCGACCTTGTAGGTCACACGCAGCACCGGCGAGTAGATGGAGTCGATCGGGATCCGACCGATCTCCTGGCCCTGCTGCTTGTTCTGCGTCGCAGAGACGTAACCGCGGCCGCGCTCGACCGTCAGCTCCATCTCCAGCTTGCCCTTGCCGTTCAGCGTGGCGATGTGCAGGTCGGGGTTGTGCACCTCGACACCGGCCGGCGGAGCGATGTCCGCGGCGGTCACCACACCGGGGCCCTGCTTGCGCAGGTACATCAGCACCGGCTCGTCGTGCTCGGAGCTGACGACCAGACCCTTGAGGTTGAGGATCATCTCGGTGACGTCCTCCTTGACCCCGGGCACGGTGGTGAACTCGTGCTCGACGCCCTCGATGCGGATGCTGGTGACAGCCGCACCGGGGATGGAGGACAGCAGCGTACGACGGAGAGAGTTACCGATCGTGTAGCCGAAACCCGGCTCCAGCGGCTCGATGACAAACCTCGAACGCAGGTCCGAGACGACTTCCTCGGTGAGCGTGGGACGCTGTGCGATCAACATGGTCCGTGACTTCCCTTCCACATGGCCGCCCGCTATTTGACGGCCACCGGACGGACACCACCGGAGCGGTGGCGTCCCCTGTTCGGATTCCTACCCGGTCCGCCCCGCTTACCCACAGGGGGCGGTGGCGGACCGCACCACGGGGTGCCCGCGCGGTAGGAGGCGCGGGCACCGGTGCCAATCAGACGCGGCGGCGCTTCGGCGGGCGGCAGCCGTTGTGCGGAACCGGGGTGACGTCCTGGATGGAGCCCACCTCGAGACCGGTCGCCTGAAGCGAACGGATGGCGGTCTCCCGGCCGGAACCCGGGCCCTTCACGAAGACGTCGACCTTGCGGACACCGTGCTCCTGGGCGCGGCGGGCAGCGGCCTCGGCGGCCATCTGCGCGGCGTAGGGGGTGGACTTACGCGACCCCTTGAAGCCGACCTGGCCCGAGCTGGCCCAGGCGATCACCGCACCGGTGGGGTCGGTGATGCTCACGATCGTGTTGTTGAACGTGCTCTTGATGTGAGCGTGCCCGTGGGCAATGTTCTTCTTTTCCTTGCGGCGCACCTTGCGCGCGGCACCCTGACGGCCCTTAGGCGGCATGAGCGAAACTCCCAGAGATCATCGGTCCGTGTGCATCTTCTCGGACGCGGTTGACAGGTCCGAGGCGGACTACTTCTTGCCGGCCTTCTTCTTGCCGGCCACGGTCTTCTTCTTGCCCTTGCGGGTACGGGCGTTGGTCTGCGTGCGCTGACCGCGGACCGGAAGGCCACGACGGTGGCGAATGCCCTGGTAGCTACCGATCTCCATCTTGCGACGGATGTCGGCCTGGACCTCGCGACGCAGGTCACCCTCGACCTGGTAGTTGGCGTCGATCCACTCGCGCAGCTTGACCAGGTCCTCTTCGGACAGCTGGTAGACGCGGGTGTTCCCGTCGACACCGGTGTTCTTCAGGGTTTCGAGGGCGCGGGTACGGCCAACCCCGAAAACGTAAGTGAGAGCGATCTCCACCCGCTTGTCGCGGGGGAGGTCAACGCCGGCAATACGTGCCATGTGGGCGAGACTCCATCCATGCATATGCGGAGGTCTGACCCGTTCCATCCTCTCGTCGCCCAATCGACGAGGCCCCGGCCTCCGACCGGGGGTTCTCCCCCGCGCGTCCTTGACGGCGGGAGATCGGAACAGGTTTTCGTTGTTTCACGTGCCCGGCTGGGGTGGTACCCCACCGGGTCCTCGCTGTGCGGAAGCCGCGACGAGCGAACCGGGGAGCTAGCCCTGGCGCTGCTTGTGGCGCGGGTCCGAGCAAATGACCATGATCCGACGGTTACGACGGATCACGCGGCACTTCGCGCAGATCTTCTTCACGCTCGGCTTGACCTTCATGGTGACTCCGAACTCATCACATCACCAGTCTTGGGCCGTGCGGCCCCTGACGGGCTACTTGTAGCGGTAAACGATGCGCCCGCGCGTGAGGTCGTACGGGCTCAGCTCCACGACGACGCGGTCGTCGGGGAGAATACGGATGTAGTTCATCCGCATCTTGCCGCTGATGTGGGCAAGGACCGTGTGCTTGTTGTCGAGCTCTACCTTGAACATAGCGTTGGGTAGCGACTCGACAACGGAACCCTCGATCTCGATGGCGCCGTCTTTCTTCGCCATGTCCTCCACGCCTCGCTCATCAATTGGTTGATCATGACAACCCGACGCGACCCCAGTGGCCTCGCATGACGCGAGAGCCCGGACGACCGGAGAAGTCCTGGTCGTCAGAGCCTGAACACACTGGAAGCTCGGGCCAACTGCGAGAGAGCGTACGTCGAGTGGAATGACGTGGCACAAAGAAGGCAGACTGACCCAACAGCCCGCGTATGGGCAGTGACAGTCTATCCCCTTCGGACAAGTACTCCTAACCGGAGGGCACAGAACCCTACACGGTCGGCGGGCGTCCTAGTCCTCGCCCTGGCCGCGCTGGGCGGCGAGCACCCCGAAGGTCACGACGGACATCATGATCCCCCACGGGCCGAGAACCCACAGGAACCAAGGGTAGCTGGCCCCGGTCGTGAAGTAGAGGATCAGCCAGATGAAGAAGCACAGGACGTTGACGCCGCCGTAGAGGACCCACGGCACCATCAGCGCGGGGTCGCGCAACCGCAGGGGCGGGGCCGCGGCGTCGGCCAGCGGGGCCCGGCCGACGTCGGCGAGGTCACGCTCGGGCAGGTCCCGCGTCACCACGGCCAGCTCCTCCACGGTCCTGGACCGGTAGGCCTGGCTGAGACGCTCGGTGAACTCCTCGTGGTCCAACCGGCCCTGCGCGAAGTGCTCCTGGAGGAGCCCCGCCACGCGGTCCCGCTCGGAGTCGGACGTTCGTATCGACGGCACCGGTTCGGACACTGCGCGTACCTCGCCTCTTCACCCGTGGGTGGTCGCCACCCCCGCCGCCTCCGGCCGTTGGCCGGAGGTAACCGGGTGGTGGGTCCGCCGTCACCAGGTCGGCTGGACGAACCCCATCTGGGTGATTTTATCGCGGTTCGACTCGCGTGCGGTCAGCACCATCGGGCCGTCCGCCGTGATCGCCACGGTGTGCTCGAAGTGGGCGGCGCGACCGCCGTCCCGCGTGACGACCGTCCAGCCGTCTTCCAGCTCCACCACGTCGTGCTTGCCGAGCGTGGTCATGGGCTCGATCGCCAGGCACATGCCCTCGACCAGCTTCTGGCCACGGCCCTTCTTGCCGTAGTTGAGCACGTGCGGGTCCATGTGCATCTCGGTGCCGATGCCGTGGCCGCCGTACTCGCGCACGTTGCCGTAGCCGCCGTTGGCCGCGATGTGGCCATCGATCGCGAACCCGATGTCACCCAGGCGCCTGCCCGGGTGCATCTGCGCGATCCCCTGCCACATGGACTCCTCGCACACCTCCATCATCGCGAGGTCCTCGGGCCGGGCCTCCCCGACCGCGATGGTCACCGCGGAGTCGCCGTGCCAGCCGTCGAGGATGGCACCGCAGTCGATGGAGATGATGTCGCCGTCGGCCAGGACGCGCTCGGTGCTCGGGATGCCGTGCACGACCTCCTCGTTGACCGAGGCGCAGATCGATCCGGGGAAGCCGTGGTAGCCCTTGAAGGAAGGGATGGCCCCGGCGTCCCGGATGACCTTCTCGGCCACCGCGTCCAGTTCGAGGGTGGACACCCCGGGCCGCACCGCGGACCGGAGGGTGTCCAGGGCGCGGGCCACGACCTGGCCCGCCGCCCTCATCTTGGCGATCTGTTCCGGCGTCTTGATCTGCACGCCCGAGTCGGCTCTACGGGACATCAGCGGGCCGACCGCTTCTCCTCGATGGCGGCCTTGGCTCGGGCCGTCACCTCCGCCACGGGGCCCGTGGCGGCGATGGTGGCCAGCAGGCCCTCACCGGAGTAGAACTCGACCAGCGGGGAGGTCTGCTCGCGGTAGACCTTCAGGCGGTGCCGGATGGTCTCCTCGCGGTCGTCCTCACGCTGGTAGAGCGCGGCGCCCTCGTTGTCGCACCTGCCCTCTTCCTTCGGGGCGTCGTACTCGACGTGGTACACGCGGCCGCACTCGGGGCAGGAACGACGACCCGAGAGGCGCTTGACGACCTCCTCCTCGTCGACCCGCAGCTCCAGGACGACGTCGAGGTCGGTGCCGAGGTCGCCGAGCATCCCCTTGAGGGTCTCGGCCTGGGGGACGTTGCGGGGGAACCCGTCCAGCAGGAAACCACCCGCAGCGTCGTCCTGGGCCAGCCGGTCCTTGACCATGGCGTTCGTGACCTCGTCGGGGACGAGGTCGCCACGGTCCATGAACTCCTTGGCCTTCTTGCCGAGTTCGGTACCACCGCTGACGTTGGCCCGGAAGATGTCACCGGTGGACACCTTCGGGATCGACAGCTCTTCCGCGAGGATCTGGGCCTGGGTGCCCTTACCGGCCCCAGGCGGCCCCACCAATACTGCACGCATTTATCGCAGAAAACCTTCGTAGTTCCTCTGCTGGAGGTGACTCTCGATCTGCTTCACCGTGTCCAGCCCGACACCCACCATGATCAGGATGCTCGTCCCGCCGAAGGGGAAGTTCATGTCGGCACCGGTGGCGCCGAGAGCGACCATGGGCAGGAGAGCGATCACACCCAGGTACAGCGAACCGGGGGTCGTCAGACGAGTCAGGACGTAGTCCAGGTACTCGGCGGTCGGACGCCCCGGACGGATACCCGGGATGAACCCACCGTACTTCTTCATGTTGTCGGCGACTTCAGTGGGGTTGAACGTAATCGCCACGTAGAAGAACGCGAAGCCGACGATCATGACGAAGAAGGTCGCCATGTAGACGGGGTGAGTGCCCGTGAGGAAGTAGGTCTGGAAGAACTGGGCCACCGGATGGGTGGAGTCCTGCCCGATCAGACCGACGACCAGCTGCGGGAGGTACAGGAGGGAGGAGGCGAAGATCACGGGGATGATGCCCGCCTGGTTGACCTTCAGGGGGATGTAGGTCGAGCTGCCGCCGTACATGCGACGACCCACCATGCGCTTCGCGTACTGCACCGGGATACGGCGCTGCGCCTGCTCCATGAACACCACGGCGGTGATCAGGGCCAGACCGGCGAGGCAGATGATGATGAAGATCCAGACCGACCGCTCCTCGTACAGACCCATGATCGAGGAGGGGAACATCGCGATGACCTGGGTGAAGATCAGCAGCGACATACCGTTGCCGACACCGCGCTCGGTGATCAGCTCACCCATCCACATGATGATCGCGGTACCGCCGGTCATCACGAAGACGATCGTCACCATGGTGAGGATGTCCTGGTTGGGCATGTAGACCGACGGGTCGATCGAGTTCTGGAAGAGGGCGCCGGTGCGGGCCATGGCCACGATGGAGGTGGCCTGGAGCACGGCGAGCATGAGGGTGAGATAACGGGTGTACTGCGTGATCTTGCTCTGTCCGGCCTGGCCCTCCTTCTTGAGGGCCTCCAGACGCGGGATCACGACAGTGAGCAGGTTGATGATGATGCTCGCGGTGATGTACGGCATGACCCCGAGCGCGAACACCGCCAGTTGCAGCAGGGCGCCGCCGCTGAAGAGGTTCACCATCGCGTAGACACCGGACTGGTCCTGCGCGGTGATGAAGTCCATCTGGTCCCTGATCGCCGCCGAGTCGATGCCCGGTGCGGGAATCACCGAACCCAGCCGGAAGATCGTCAGGATGAACAGTGTGAACAGCAGCTTATTGCGCAGGTCGGGCGTGCGGAATGCACGAACGAACGCACCTAGCACGTCTCCTCCTGCGCGGCTTCGGCGGCGGAACGGGTTCCAGACATCGCGGCCGATCCTGAATCGTCGTAGAACGTCAGCGCCGGGCCTGTCGCCCGGTGCTCGGAAGTACTCACATTACGTCAAGCGGGGAACTCAAACAGATGGCACTGTAACAGTCATCACCCGACGCGAGGGGTCGGAGCGGGATAACGAACCCGCTCCAACACGTGAGGGCGCCCGCCAACAGGACCTTTCCAGGACCTGCTGGGCGGACGCCCCCAGTACGCATCGTAGGGAGACCCCTACAGCTCGGTGACAGTGCCACCGGCGGCGGTGATCTTCTCCTTCGCGGAGCCGGAGAACGCGTTGGCGCTCACCTGCACGGCGACGGTGATCTCACCCGTACCCAGCACCTTGACGAGCTGGTTCTTGCGAACCGCACCCTTGGCGACCAGGCCCTCGACGGTGACCTCGCCACCCTCGGGGTAGAGCTCGCTCAGCTTGTCCAGGTTGACGATCTGGTAGGTCGTCTTGAACCGGGCGTTGCTGAAGCCCTTGAGCTTCGGGATCCGGCGGATGAGGGGCATCTGCCCACCCTCGAAGCCGGGACGAACGGTGTTACGAGCCTTGGTGCCCTTGGTACCGCGACCAGCGGTCTTACCCTTGGAAGCCTCGCCACGACCCTTGCGGATCTTGGCCTTGTTGCTACCCGGGGCGGGACGCAGGTGGTGCAGCTTGAGCAGCTCGTCGGGGTTGTAGTCGCTCATTCTGCGACCTCCTCGACAGTGACGAGGTGCGAGACGATCGTGATCTGCCCGCGAACCTCAGGGCGGTCCTCACGGACGGTGGACTTGCCGATCCGGCCCAGGCCCAGCGACTGGAGAGCAGCGTGCTGCTTCACCTTGCCGCCGATCTTGGAGCGGGTCTGCGTGATCTTGATCTTGGCCATGATCAGGCTCCTGCCTTCGCCTCAGAGCGAGCGCGCAGCATGGCAGCCGGGGCCACATCCTCGATCGGCAGACCACGGCGGGCCGCGATCTCCTCGGGCTGGTTGAGACCCTTGAGCGCCGCCACCGTGGCGTGCACGATGTTCAGCGGGTTGGACGAACCGAGCGACTTGCTCAGGATGTCGTGAATGCCGGCGCACTCCAGGACGGCGCGCACGGGACCACCGGCGATAACACCGGTACCCGGGGCGGCCGGACGGAGCAGGACGACGCCAGCGGCTTCCTCGCCCTGGACCCGGTGCACGATGGTGCCCTGGATGCGGGGGACGCGGAAGAAGTTCCTCTTCGCGGCCTCCACGCCCTTGGCGATCGCGGCCGGAACTTCCTTGGCCTTGCCGTAACCGACACCCACCATGCCGTTGCCGTCACCGACGACGACGAGAGCGGTGAAGGAGAAGCGACGGCCGCCCTTGACGACCTTCGCGACCCGGTTGATGGTCACGACCTTCTCGATGTAGGAGACACCCTTGTCTGCGGCGCCGCCGCGGCGATCGTCACGGCGATCACGCCGTTCGCCACCGGCGCCGCGCCGCGGTGCTGCAGCCATCAGTGATTCCTCTTCTCGTGCTTGTTCTTGGCCAGTACAGAGGTCATGGAACTAGAACTCCAGCCCGCCCTCGCGCGCCGCGTCGGCGAGCTTGGCGATACGACCGGCGTACCGGTTACCACCGCGGTCGAAGACGACCTGGGTGATACCGGCGTCCTTCGCGCGCTGCGCGACGAGCTCACCGACCTTGACGGACTTGTCGGACTTCGTGCCCTCGGCACCCCGCACATCGGTCTCGACGCTGGAGGCGGCGACCAGGGTGTGACCCTTGGAGTCGTCGATCACCTGCGCGACGATGTGCTTGGAGGAACGGAACACGGCCAGACGCGGACGCTCACTGGTGCCCACGACCTTCTTGCGGACCCGGAACTGCCGGCGCTTGCGCGAGGTAGTGGCCTTCGCGGTGCGCTTACGGCTCACGGTGATGCCCATGCCTACTTACCAGCCTTTCCGGCCTTGCGGCGGATGTGCTCACCCTTGTACCGCACGCCCTTGGCCTTGTACGGGTCAGGCTTGCGCAGACCGCGGATGTTCGCGGCGACCTGGCCCACCAGCTGCTTGTCGATGCCCTCGACGTGGAGGATGGTCGGCTTCTCCACGCGGAAGGTGATGCCCTCCGGGGGCTCGATGACCACCGGGTGGCTGAAGCCCAGCGAGAACTCCAGGTTGGAGCCGCGGGCCTGGACGCGGTAACCCACACCGTGGATCTCCAGCGTCTTGGCGTAGCCCTTGGACACACCCTCGACGAGGTTGGCGACCAGTGCACGGGTCAGACCGTGCAGCGACCGGTTCTCCGGCTTGTCGTCAGGACGAGCGACCGTGACGATACCGTCCTCGAAGGAGACGGTGATCGGCTCGGCGATCGTGTGCTTGAGTTCGCCCTTCGGCCCCTTGACAGTGACGTCTTGCCCGTTAATCGTGACTTCGACGCCCTTGGGGACCGAGAGCGGCAGTCGACCGATTCGCGACATGCTTCAGTCTCTCCCTATTACCAGACGTAAGCGAGGACTTCGCCGCCCACGCCACGCTTCTTGGCCTGCTTGTCAGTCATCAGGCCACCGGACGTCGAAATGATCGCCACACCGAGGCCACCCAGCACGCGCGGAAGGTTCTCCTTCTTCGCGTACACCCGGAGACCGGGCTTGGACACCCGGCGGATTCCCGCGATGGAACGCTCACGGGTGGGGCCGTACTTCAGGTCGAGGACGAGGCTCTGGCCCACGGGGGCCTCCTCGGTCCGCCAGCCCTGAATGAAGCCCTCCTGCTGGAGGATCTCGGCGATGTGCGCCTTGATCTTGGAATACGGCATCGTCACGGTGTCGTGGTACGCCGAGTTCGCGTTACGCAGACGCGTCAGCATGTCTGCGATCGGGTCGGTCATCGTCATGGCCGACTGGCCCTTCCTCACCGCGGTTTCCGAGTGCGGGCTTTCCCAGAGCCTGCCTCCCGTCGGGGTTACCCCCGGAGAGTGCACAAACGGACCTTCGGCGTGGTCGTGGGCACCGCGGTCCCTCCCGGGACTGCCGTGCCCTGTTGAATGGATGTTGCTGCACCGACGACCGCCTGGAGGCGGTCACGGTCACTGCTTCGAGCCACCAGTGAGGCGGCGTTTCGGGGGGCCGACCGCGCTAGTGCGCAGGGTCGGCCCCACCGGAAACTACCAGCTCGACTTGGTGATACCGGGCAGCTCGCCCCGGTGGGCCATCTCGCGGAAGCAGATACGGCACAGGCCGAACTTCCGGAAGACGGCGCGGGGGCGGCCGCACCGAGAGCATCGAGTATACGCACGAACGCCGAACTTCGGCTTCCGCTGCGACTTCGCGATCAGCGACTTCTTAGCCATCTGTGGTAACCCCTCAGGCTTCCTTGAACGGGAAACCGAGCCGCTTGAGCAGGCTGCGGCCTTGTTCGTCGGTGGTCGCCGTCGTGACAACCGTGATGTCCATCCCACGCTGGCGGTCGACCCTGTCCGGGTCGACCTCGTGGAACATGACCTGCTCGGTCAGACCGAACGTGTAGTTGCCGTTCCCGTCGAACTGCTTCGGGGAAAGGCCACGGAAGTCCCTGATCCGGGGCAGGGCCAGCGAGAGCAGCCGGTCAAGGAACTCCCACATCCGGTCACCGCGCAGCGTGACGCTGGCGCCGATCGGCTGACCCTCGCGCAGCTTGAACTGCGCGATGGAGTTCTTGGCCCGGTTGATCTTCGGCTTCTGCCCGGTGATCGCCGTGATGTCGGCGATCGCGCCCTGGATCAGCTTCGCGTCCCGAGCCGCCTCGCCCACGCCCATGTTGACCACGATCTTCGTGAGACCGGGGATCTGCATGACGTTGGCGATGTCGAACTCGTCCTTGAGGCCCGCAGCGATCTCGTTGCGGTACTTCTCCTTGAGTCGCGGCATCGGAGGTGCGGTGATGTCGTTGGTAACCGTCATCAGATGTCCTTACCGGTGCGACGGGAGACCCGAACCTTGGTTCCGTCTTCCTCGAAGCGGTAGCCGACCCGAGTGGCCTTGCCGTCCACGGCGAGCGCAACATTGCTCACGTGGATGGGGGCCTCCTTGGTGACGACCTCGCCCTGCTGGCCGCCCGCCGGGTTGGCCTTCCTGTGCTTCTTGACCAGGTTGACGCCCTCGACGATGACACGGTCTTCCTTCGGCAGGGCCTTGACGACCTTGCCGGTGGCACCCTTGTCCTTGCCGGCGAGAACGATGACCTCGTCGCCAGATTTGATCTTCATCGCTTAGAGCACCTCCGGCGCCAGCGAAATGATGCGCATGTACTTCTTGTCACGCAGCTCACGGCCGACCGGGCCGAAGATGCGGGTGCCTCGCGGGTCCCCACCGTCCTTGATGAGCACGGCAGCGTTCTCATCGAAGCGGATGTAGGAGCCGTCGGGCCGGCGGCGCTCCTTGACGGTGCGCACGACAACGGCCTTGACGACGTCGCCCTTCTTGACTCCAGCGCCAGGCAGGGCGTCCTTCACCGTGGCGACGATCGTGTCGCCGATCCCGGCGTAGCGCCGACCCGAGCCACCGAGAACACGGATGGTAAGGATCTCCTTGGCACCCGTGTTGTCGGCGACCTTGAGTCGCGACTCCTGCTGAATCACGTCTGCTCCTGATGTGATGCGTGCGGTCCACTGCCGCACGGCTAGGTGGTCTCACCCCTCGCGTCGGCGGCCGACAACGCGTGCCGGCCGCCAACAGGCTGGGGTTACTTAGCCTTCTCCAGGATCTCCACGACGCGCCAACGCTTCGTCGCGGAGAGCGGCCGGGTCTCCATCATGCGGACCCGGTCGCCGACGCCAGCGGAGTTCGCCTCGTCGTGCGCCTTGTACTTGGTCGTCCGTCGGATGACCTTGCCGTACAGGGCGTGCTTGACGCGGTCCTCGACCTCGACAACGACGGTCTTGTCCATCTTGTCGCTGACGACGTAGCCCTCGCGCACCTTGCGGTAGTTGCGCGTCGCGGTCTGGTTCTCACTCATTCGGCTGCTTCCTTCGTCTCCTCAGCCGACTCACCAGACAGCGGGACGATGCCCAGCTCGTGCTCGCGCAGGACCGTGTAGATCCTGGCGATCTCGCGCTTGACAGTGCGCAGACGGCTGTGGTTGTCGAGCTGGCCGGTGGCGGCCTGGAAGCGGAGGTTGAAGAGCTCTTCCTTGGCTTCCTTGAGCTTCGTGACCAGGTCCTCGACGGACTGGTCGCGCAGCTCGTGGGCAGTCACGGACTTCGCCACTACTCCCACACCTCCCGCTTAACAAACTTGCACTTCATCGGGAGCTTGTGCATCGCACGGCGCAGGGCCTCCTTGGCCACGGCCTCGGGCACGCCCGACAGCTCGAACATCACGCGACCCGGCTTGACCGGCGCGACCCACCACTCGGGCGAACCCTTACCGGAGCCCATGCGGACCTCGGCAGGCTTCTTCGTCAGCGGACGGTCCGGGAAGATGTTGATCCACACCTTGCCGCCACGCTTGATGTGACGCGTCATGGCGATACGAGCGGACTCGATCTGACGGTTCGTCACGTAAGCCGACTCCAGGGCCTGGATGCCGAACTCACCGAAGGTGATCGTCGTTCCGCCCTTGGCCTTGCCGCGAAGGTCCGGGTGGTGCTGCTTCCGGTACTTCACCTTGCGAGGAATAAGCATCGGTCAGCTCCCCTCGGTCTTCGGGGCCTCGGCCGAAGCACCAGCCTTGGCGTCAGTGCCCGGGGCGCCAGCGGCACCGCCACGACGGCGACGCTGCGGACGCTCGCGGCGCTGACCGCCACCGGCGGTGCGCTGCGCGGCCTGAGCGGCCTCGCGCTCGGCGCGGGTCACAGGGGCGTCGCCCTTGTAGATCCACACCTTGACACCGATGCGACCGAACGTCGTACGGGCCTCGAAGAAGCCGTAGTCGATGTCGGCGCGCAGCGTGTGCAGCGGGACGCGACCCTCGCGGTAGAACTCCGAGCGGGACATCTCAGCCCCACCCAGGCGGCCACCGCACTGGATACGAATGCCCTTGGCGCCACTCTTCATGGCGCTCTGCATGGCCTTGCGCATCGCGCGGCGGAAAGCCACGCGGCTGCTCAGCTGCTCAGCGACGCCCTGGGCGACGAGCTGCGCGTCGATCTCGGGGTTCTTGACCTCGAAGACGTTCAGCTGCACCTGCTTGCCAGTGAGCTTCTCAAGGTCCGTACGGATCCGGTCGGCCTCGACGCCGCGGCGGCCGATGACGATGCCCGGCCGGGCGGTGTAGACGTCCACGCGGACACGGTCACGGGTGCGCTCGATCTCCACCTTGGAGATGCCCGCGCGCTCCATGCCACGGGTCAACATCCGACGGATCGCGACGTCTTCCTTGACGTAGTCCTTGTAGGACTTGTCGGCGTACCAGCGGCTCTTGAAGTCGGTGGTGATGCCGAGGCGGAACCCGTGCGGGTTTACCTTCTGCCCCACTATCGGGTCCTTTCCTTGGTCTTGGACGAGGCGCCCGCGCCCTCAGCGACGACCACGGTGATGTGGCTCGTGCGCTTGGTGACTCGGAAAGCCCGGCCGAAGCCTCGGGGACGAATGCGCTTCAGGGTCGGACCCTCGTCCACCCAGACGCGCTCGACCACCAGGGACTCGCGGTCCAGCTTGTCGTTGTGCTCAGCGTTGGCGATGGCGCTTGCCAGCACCTTGCCAACGGGCTCGCTCGCCGACTGGGGCGCGAACCGGAGCACCGCCTGTGCCTCGTCAGCGGGCAACCCGCGAATAAGGTCCGCCACCCGGCGAGCCTTTCGGGGCGTAACGCGGACGAACCGCGCCTGTGCCCTCGTTCCCATCGCTTTTCCCTCGCTCACGGAAATTCCTTCCCCACTCACCGTGGAGAAAATGGTTCTTACAACTGCTGCAACCGCTAGCGGCGGCTGCGGCGGTCGTCCTTGACGTGGCTACGGAAAGTACGCGTGGGAGCGAACTCACCGAGCTTGTGGCCGACCATCGACTCCGACACGAACACCGGAACGTGCTTGCGGCCGTCGTGGACGGCGATCGTGTGACCGATCATCTCCGGGACGATCATGGATCGCCGGGACCACGTCTTGATGACGTTCTTGGTCCCCTTCTCGTTCTGAACTTCCACCTTCTTGATGAGGTGGTCGTCGACGAAGGGACCCTTCTTAAGGCTACGTGGCATCAGACGTGCTCCTTACCGCTTCTTCTTACCGCTACGCCGACGCCGCACGATCAGCTTGTCGCTGGCCTTGTTCTTGGCCCTGGTCCGGCCTTCCTTCTTGCCCCAGGGGCTGACCGGGTGACGACCACCGGAGGTCTTGCCCTCACCACCACCGTGCGGGTGGTCGACCGGGTTCATGACCACACCACGGACGGTCGGGCGCTTGCCCTTCCACCGCGAGCGGCCGGCCTTGCCCCAGTTGATGTTGGACTGCTCGGCGTTGCCGACCTGACCAACCGTGGCGCGGCAGGAGATCTCGACCATGCGCATCTCACCGGAGGGCATACGCAGCGTGGCGTAACGGCCCTCCTTGGCGAGGAGCTGGATCTGCGACCCCGCGGAACGACCCAGCTTGGCACCGCCACCGGGCTTCAGCTCGACCGCGTGCACGAACGTACCCGTGGGGATGTTGCGCAGCGGGAGGCAGTTGCCCGGCTTGATGTCGGACTGGGGGCCGTTCTCGATCTTGTCGCCCTGCTTGAGGCCGGCGGGCGCCAGAATGTAGCGCTTCTCACCGTCCACGTAGTGGAGCAGAGCGATCCGAGCGGTGCGGTTGGGGTCGTACTCGATGTGAGCGACCTTGGCCGGCACGCCGTCCTTGTCGTGACGACGGAAGTCGATCACGCGGTAGGCGCGCTTGTGGCCACCACCCTGGTGACGAGCGGTGATCCGGCCGTGGCCGTTACGACCGCCCTTGGAGTGAAGCGGACGGACCAGGGACTTCTCCGGCTCCGAACGCGTGATCTCGACGAAGTCGCTCACGCTGGAGCCGCGACGACCCGGCGTCGTCGGCTTGTACTTCCGAATGCCCATCTTCTTCGCGCATTCCTTTACGTGTTGCTTGACATGTAGCGGTCAGACCCGGGAAAGGTCAGACACCGAAGATGTCGATCCGCTGGCCGTCGGCCACGCTGACGATCGCGCGCTTGGTGTCGGGACGCTTCCCGAAACCGAAACGGGTCCGCTTGCGCTTACCCTTCCGGTTGATCGTGTTCACGTTCGTGACCTTCACTTCGAAGATCTTCTCGATCGCGATCTTGATCTGGGTCTTGTTGGCGTCCGGGCGAACGATGAACGTGTACTTGTTCTCGTCCATGAGCCCGTAGCTCTTCTCGGAGATCACCGGCTCGACGATGATGTCCCGGTGGTCGGCGATCCTCACTGGTCGTCCTCCTCGGACTCAGCGGCCTTCGAGGCACCGGCCGCGTGGGCCAGGAACTCGGCGTAGCCCGCCTCAGTGAAGACCACGTCGTCCGCGTAGAGGACGTCGTAGGTGTTCACCTGGTCCGCGTCGAGGATGTGGACCTCTTCGAGGTTGCGCAGGGCGCGCCGGTTGTGCTCGTCCTCGCGGGCCAGGACGACGAGAACCTTGTCGGACTCGGTGACCTGACGCAGCGCCTTCAGAGCGGTCTGCGTGAACTTGCTCTCCGCGCCCTCACCGACGAACTCGGTGACGACGTGGATGCGGCCGTGGTTGGCCCGGTCCGAGAGGGCACCGCGCAGGGCGGCGGCCTTCATCTTCTTCGGGGTCCGCTGGCTGTAGTCACGCGGCTGGGGACCGTGAACGGTGCCACCACCGGTGTACTGCGGGGCGCGGATCGAGCCCTGACGGGCGCGACCGGTTCCCTTCTGGCGGTAGGGCTTCTTGCCACCGCCGCGGACCTCGCCGCGGGTCTTGGTGGCGTGGGTGCCCTGCCGACCGGCAGCCAGCTGGCCGTTCACGACCTGGTGGATCAGCGGAATGCTGACCTGCTGGGCGAAGACGGACTCGGGGAGCTCAACGCTGCCCTTGGAGCCGCCCTCAGGGTTCTTGACCTCGATCTGGGTCATGGCTTACTTGTCCCCCTTCACAGCGGTGCGGACGAGCACCAGACCGCCGTTGGGACCCGGGACAGCACCCTTGACCAGGATGAGGCCCTTCTCCGCGTCCACTGAGTGAACGGTCAGGTTCTGGACGGTCTTGCGCACGTTACCCATGCGCCCGGCCATCCGCATGCCCTTGAAAACGCGGCCGGGAGTGGCGCAGCCGCCGATGGAGCCGGGAGAGCGGTGCTTACGCTGGGTGCCGTGCGAGGCGGAGAGACCACGGAAACCGTGGCGCTTCATCACACCGGCGAAACCCTTGCCCTTGCTCTTGCCCGTGACGTCGACCTTCTGGCCGATCTCGAACGCCGCGGCGTCGACCTCCTGGCCGAGCGTGTACTCGGAGGCGTCGGTCGTACGCACCTCGACGTAGTGACGGCGCGGGGTCAGGTCGTTCGCACGCAGGTAGTCGCCCAGGGGCTTGTTGACCTTGCGAGGGTTGATCTGCCCGTAGCCGAGCTGGATGGCGGAGTAGCCATCGGTGTCGGGGGTCCGGATGCGGCTCACGACGCACGGACCGGCCTTCAGGACGGTCACGGGCACCATCTTGCCCGCGTCGTCGAAGACCTGGGTCATGCCGAGCTTTTCGCCCAGAACTCCCTTGATCTGCTTGGTGGCCATGTCTGTGCGTCCTTAAAGCTTGATCTCGATGTCAACGCCAGCCGGGAGGTCGAGTCGCATGAGCGAGTCGACCGTCTTCGGCGTGGGGTCGATGATGTCGATCAGCCGCTTGTGGGTGCGCATCTCGAAGTGCTCGCGCGAGTCCTTGTACTTGTGCGGCGATCGGATGACGCAGTAAACGTTCTTCTCCGTCGGCAGCGGCACCGGGCCCGCGACCTGTGCGCCAGTTCGCGTCACAGTCTCAACGATCTTGCGCGCCGAGCTGTCGATGACCTCGTGGTCATAGGCCTTTAGCCGAATGCGGATCTTCTGTCCCGCCATGTGGCCTGTTCGTCCTTCGCTTCAGTGTCCGTAACGGTGAGCTGTCCGGTCACAGACGCCCAGGCCCGTCGGCGAATCCGCCGGCGTGTTGGCCGTGAGCCCCTATTCCCTTGAGAAACCGCAACAGGGCTTGCCCCTGCGGTGCGTCACCGTCACAGAGCCCGATGACGTCTTGTCAGTGTGGCGGGCGGGCCGCCGTGAAGCGGCCCACCCACCACGTTGGGGCGGCTCCGGAAGGGGCCACCCCAACGTGTGTGCTACTTGAGGATCTTCGTGACGCGACCCGCGCCCACGGTCCGGCCACCCTCACGGATGGCGAACTTGAGGCCCTCTTCCATCGCGACCGGCTGGATCAGGTTGACGGTCATCTCGGTGTTGTCACCGGGCATGACCATCTCCGTGCCCTCCGGCAGCGTCACGACGCCGGTGACGTCAGTGGTGCGGAAGTAGAACTGCGGGCGGTAGTTGTTGAAGAACGGCGTGTGGCGGCCACCCTCGTCCTTGGACAGGATGACGACCTGGCCCTCGAACTCGGTGTGCGGGGTGGTCGTGCCGGGCTTGATCACGACCTGGCCGCGCTCGACGTCCTCGCGCTTGATGCCGCGCAGGAGCAGACCGACGTTGTCGCCAGCCTGACCGTTGTCGAGCAGCTTGCGGAACATCTCAACACCGGTGACGGTGGTGGTCTGCTTGTCTTCCTTGATGCCGACGATGTCAACGGTCTCGTTGACGTTGACGACGCCGCGCTCGATACGACCGGTGACGACGGTGCCGCGACCGGTGATCGAGAAGACGTCCTCGATCGGCATGAGGAAGGGCTTCTCGGTGTCACGCTCGGGCTCGGGAATGAAGCTGTCCACGGTGCCCATGAGCTCCAGGACGGCCTTGCCCCACTCCGCGTCGCCCTCGAGGGCCTTGAGAGCCGAGACCTTGGTGACGGGGATGTCGTCGCCGGGGAACTCGTACTCGCTGAGGAGCTCACGGACCTCGAGCTCGACGAGCTCGAAGATCTCCTCGTCGTCCACCATGTCGGCCTTGTTCAGGGCGACGACGATGGCGGGGACGCCGACCTGGCGGGCCAGGAGGACGTGCTCCTTGGTCTGCGGCATCGGACCGTCGGTGGCGGCCACGACCAGGATCGCGCCGTCCATCTGCGCGGCACCCGTGATCATGTTCTTCACGTAGTCAGCGTGACCGGGGCAGTCGACGTGGGCGTAGTGACGCGCCTCGGTCTGGTACTCGACGTGAGCGACGGAGATGGTGATACCGCGCTCGCGCTCCTCAGGAGCGTTGTCGATGTCCTCGAACGGGGTGAACGGGTTCAGCGCCGGGTACGCGTCGTGCAGCACCTTGGTGATGGCCGCGGTCAGCGTGGTCTTGCCGTGGTCAATGTGACCGATGGTGCCGATGTTGACGTGCGGCTTAGTCCGCTCGAACTTTTCCTTCGCCACTGGAAGTCTCCTAGACGTACAGATCTATCGACTGTGGTCCAACCCCGCGGTCGCGGGGTACAGCCTGGTTGCTTGCTCGCGACTACTCGCCGCGAACCTTCGCCACAATTTCTTGGGCGACAGCGGACGGAACCTCCGCGTAGGAGTCGAACACCATCGAGTAGTTGGCTCGACCCTGGGTACGGCTGCGCAGGTCACCCACGTAGCCGAACATTTCCGAAAGGGGCACCTGGGCCTTGACGAGACGGACGCCGGAACGCTCGTCCATGGACTGAATCTGTCCACGGCGGGAGTTCAGATCACCGATCACGTCACCCATGTACTCCTCAGGGGTGGTGACCTCGACGGCCATGACCGGCTCGAGAAGAGTCGGCTTCGCCAGGCGGACGGCCTCCTTGAAGGCCATCGAACCGGCGGTCTTGAACGCCATCTCGGACGAGTCGACGTCGTGGTACTGACCGTCCGTCAGGCTCACCTTGATGCCGACGAGCGGGTAGTGCGCGAGCACGCCCAGCTCAGCGGCCTCCTGGCAGCCGGCGTCGACCGAGGGGATGTACTCCCGCGGGATGCGGCCACCGGTGACGGCGTTGACGAACTCGTACCCGGACGCGTCGCCGTCCTCGGACGTGAGCGGCTCGAGGTCGATCTTGACCTTGGCGAACTGGCCCGACCCACCGGTCTGCTTCTTGTGGGTGTAGACGTGGCCTTCGACCTTCTTGCGAATGGTCTCACGGTAGGCCACCTGGGGCTTACCGATGTTCGCCTCGACCTTGAACTCGTCGCGCATGCGGTTGACCAGCACCTCGAGGTGCAGCTCGCCCATGCCGGAGATCACGGTCTGACCGGTCTGCTCGTCCGAGGCCACCTGGAAGGAGGGGTCCTCGTCCGCCAGACGCTGGATCGCGATGCCCAGCTTCTCCTGGTCGCTCTTGGTCTTCGGCTCGATGGCCACCTCGATGACCGGAGCCGGGAACGTCATGGACTCCAGGACGATCGGAGCACCCTGCTCGCAGAGCGTCTCGCCGGTCGTGGTGTCCTTCAGACCCATGACCGCGACGATGTCGCCCGCACCAGCGGCGGGGATCTCCTCGCGCTTGTTGGAGTGCATCCGGTAGACCTTGCCGATGCGCTCCTTGCGGCCCTTGAGGCTGTTCAGCACCTGGGTGCCGGCCTCGAGGACGCCGGAGTAGATCCGCACGTAGGACAGCTTGCCCAGGTGGGGGTCGCTGACGATCTTGAAGACCAGGGCCGAGAACGGCTCCTCCACGCTCGGCTTGCGCTCGAGCTTGGTCTGCTCGGTCTCGTCCTTGGGGTCGTGACCGTCGATGGCCTCGACGTCCAGGGGCGAGGGGAGGTAGTCGACGACCGCGTCGAGCAGGGGCTGGACGCCCTTGTTCTTGAAGGCGGTACCGCAGACGACCGGGATGGCCGTACCGGCGATGGTGGCGCGACGGATCGCGGGCACCAGCTGCTCGACGGTGGGCTCCTGGCCCTCGAGGTACATCTCCATGATCTCGTCGTCGGCCTCGGCCAACGTCTCGAGGAAGAAGTCGCGCGCCTCACGAGCCGCGTCCGCGTGGGACTCGGGGATCTCGATGGTGTCGTACATCTCGCCGAGCACGGCCTCGTCGTTCCAGACGTAGGCCTTCATGCGGACGAGGTCGATGACGCCCTTGAAGTCGCTCTCGGCACCGATCGGCAGCTGGATCGGCATGGCGTTCGCGCCGAGGCGCTCACGGAACATGTCGACACAGCGCTGGAACTCGGCGCCGATCTTGTCCATCTTGTTGACGAAGCAGATACGCGGCACGTTGTACCGGTCGGCCTGACGCCAGACCTGCTCCGACTGGGGCTCGACGCCTTCCTTGGCGTCGAACACCGCGACGGCGCCGTCAAGGACACGCAGCGACCGCTCGACCTCGACCGTGAAGTCGACGTGGCCGGGCGTGTCGATGATGTTGATCGTGGTGTCGTTCCAACTGGTGGTGATCGCAGCCGAGGTAATGGTGATACCCCGCTCCTGCTCTTCCTTCATCCAGTCCATCGTCGAGGCGCCGTCGTGCGTCTCGCCGAGCTTGTGGTTGACACCCGTGTAGTAGAGGATCCGCTCGGTCGTCGTGGTCTTGCCCGCGTCGATGTGGGCCATGATGCCGATGTTGCGGACCTTGGCCAGGTCAAGCAAAGTCTTAGCCATGTGGCTCGTCTTCCCTAGGTCTCAAGGAATCGATTCGCCGCGGGGTTACCAGCGGTAGTGGGCGAAGGCCTTGTTCGACTCGGCCATCTTGTGCGTGTCCTCACGCTTCTTGACAGCCGCGCCCAGACCGTTGCTGGCGTCAACCAGCTCGTTCATCAGACGCTCGGTCATGGTCTTCTCACGACGCTGACGCGAGTAGGAGACCAGCCAGCGCAGGGCCAGCGTGGTGGACCGGGAGGCGCGAACCTCGACCGGCACCTGGTAGGTCGCGCCACCAACGCGGCGGCTGCGGACCTCCAGCGCGGGCTTGACGTTGTCCAGGGCTCGCTTGAGAACGACGAGCGGGTCCTGACCGGACTTCTCCCGGGCGCCCTCGAGGGCGTCGTACACGACCGCCTGAGCGATGGAGCGCTTGCCGTCGAGGAGCACCTTGTTGATCAGTGCGGTGACGAGCGGCGAGCCGTAGACCGGGTCGGTGATGAGCTGGCGCTTCGGCGCCGGGCCCTTGCGCGGCATGCTTACTTCTCCTTCTTGGCGCCGTAGTGGCTACGGGCCTGCTTGCGGCCTCGGACACCCTGGGTGTCGAGCGAACCGCGGACAATTCGGTAGCGAACGCCCGGCAGGTCCTTCACACGACCGCCACGAACCAGCACGATGCTGTGCTCCTGGAGGTTGTGACCAATGCCGGGGATGTAGGCCGTGACCTCGATGCCGCTGCTCAGCTTGACGCGAGCGACCTTACGCAGAGCGGAGTTCGGCTTCTTCGGCGTAGTGGTGTAGACACGCGTGCACACACCACGACGCTGCGGACTCCCCTTCAGCGCCGGGGTCTTGTTCTTTGCGACCTTGTCCTGTCGGCCCTTGCGGACCAGCTGCTGGATGGTGGGCACCGCGTCTCCGTCTTCCTCGTGACCTACGCCGGTTCTCGTAGCCGATATCGCTATTGACCTGCTGAATTCCCCGAACCTCCCCGACCCCCGTGGTCGGGCGTGTCGCCCTCGTTCCCACGCATGGCGAACGGATGCACACCCGGTCGGAGACCGATTCACAGGAGGGGGTTCACCTGCGCCGCGCGCCCCGTGTCCATCCTGAGGAGAACTGGGGCGCCGCACACGCACGTGTGACCCGTCGACTCACGGGCACAATCACACAGGCTACCGCTAACCGAACATGCGGTCAAAACGGTGTGCGACATGGCGAGACAAGCGGAACCGGATCTCGCGTAGCCGTGGGTCTCAAACAGTCTACGTGCTCCCCGGCGCGCTTCGCCCAGGGTTTCCCATCAAAGGGCCGACAACGGGGACGGCCGCTTCCCGGAGGACCCGATTGTCCCCCGAAAAGCGGCCGGGTTTCTACAGAACGAACCAGATCGCGACGGAGATCACCGTCACGAGGATGCCGATGACCGCGAAGACGGTGCCCGTGGTGATCAGGCCCAGCCCGTCGAGGGTCCCTCGCGACTCCCGGATCGCCCGCTTGGCCTTGGGGCCGGTGACGAACAACGCCAGGATCGCGGTGATCACACCGAGGCCCGGGATCACCGAGGCCAGACCCAGCCACAGGGTGACGTTCGCTCCGGGTTCGGTGTCGGCCAGGAAGTCGATGCTGTCGTAGCCCGGGTAGTCGCCGTCGTCCCGGGCCTCGTCGAAGCCCGGGAAGTCCTCGGCGATCTTGTCCCGGCGCCGCTTGGCGGGCTTGGGCCGCTCCGGCATCCCGTAGTCGGCCGGGGTGAAGTCGTCCTCGTAGTCCGTCTCCACCTCCCCGCGGTCCCGGTCGTCCTCGTCCGATGGATCGTCCTCGTAACGGTCCTCGGAATCGTCGCGACCGGGGGACGGGTCCTCCTCGAAGGACGGCGCGCTGAACATCTGGGTGGCGCCCTCACCGCCGCGCCAGGAGTCGTCGCCCTCCTCGTCGCGGTCGGACTCGGGGTCGTCCTCGTGGTCCTTCGTCCTGGCGCGCGACTGCATGTCCGCGATGGCGGCCAGGGGGTCCTCGGAACTGGGGACGGCGGCGGACAGTGTGCCGGTGTCCGGCTCGTCGTCCTCCCCCCAGTCCCCGTACTCGTCCCGGGGCGTCTCCCGACGGCGTCGCTCCGCGTCCCGGACCACGTCGGGAAGACGCGGATCGTTGCGGTCGAAGGCCCAGGTGTTGCCCGTGCCGCCATCGGGCGCAGAGAGCTCGTCGTCGTAGCGGTCGGTGGACCGAGCTCCCTCGACGGGACGCGGGGACAGCTCGTCGTCGTACCGGTCACCGCTGTAGGAGGAGGTGCGGGTCTGGTCGGACCACGGCCGCTCGGCCTGTTCCGCCCACGGCTCGGTGGTACCCGAGGCCTTCCACGTGTCCCCGGTGTCCTCGCTCGGGCTCCAGCTGTCCAGCCCGCCCGTGCCGGACCACTCGCTCGACTGTTCCCGGTCCGACTTCCAGAGTTCCTCGCCGGGGCCCGTGGGGCGCCAGCTGTCCTGGAGGGGATCGGAGTCCTGGGAGGCCCACGAGTCCGAAACCGAGCCGGGGCCCGAGACCGTCGGGTACGGCGTGTCCGCGTCCAGCGAGGAATCCGGGTTCCGCGAGGACCACGAGTCCGACGCGGAGCCGGGACCCGAAACGGTCGGGAACGGCGCATCCGCGTCCAGCGAGGAGTCCGAGCCCCACGACCCCTCACCGGGGCCGGAGGGCCGGGAGGTCCAGGAGGACGCACCGGAAGCCGGAGCCTCGGGGTCCCCCGAACCCCACGCGTCCCCGGAGTCCGACGGAGACCACGGGGCCACATCAGCCTCAGGCGACTCGGAGCCACGCGAGGCAGCGGAGTCCCGCGAACCCCACGCGTCACCCGAGGAACCAGAGTCCAGCGGGGACCACGAGTCCGCACCGGAGTCCGACCCCCGCGAACCCCACGAGTCCGAACCGGAGTCGAGAGGGGCATCCGAGGTGTACCCGGCGGCGGAGGAGTCCGCGTCCCAGGACCCCAGGGGCGACCGCGCACCGCTCACGGCATCCGACCCCGGCGAGGCGGCGCCCCACGCGTCATCGGAGGGCCCGGAGTCCGGGGAGTGCCACGGGGCAGCGTCGGTGTCGTACGGATCGGAACCACGCGGGGCAGCGGAGTCCTGCGAGGACCAGGAGTCCCCGACAGAACCAGAGCCCCCAGGAGCACCCGAGGGCTCGAAGCCCGAGGACGCGAGCGGATCAGGGTCCCCGGCACCCCACGAATCACCGGACGAACCGGAGTCCTGCGCAGACCACGGGGTCACATCGGCCTCAGGCGACTCGGACCCACGCGAGGCCCACGGGTCACCGGCCGAACCGGAGTCGAAAGAGGCACCGGTGGCCGAAGACACCGAACTCCAGGAACCCTGGGACGACAGGGCGTCGGGATCCGAACCCCGCGAGGCAGCGGAATCCCCCGAACCCCACAGTTCACCGGCGGAACCGGAGTCCTGAGCAGGACCGGAAACAGACTCCTGCGGCGACCACGCGTCCTGCCCGAGGGCCGCACCGAGTGAGTCATCGGAGAGACCGGAGTCCGGCGAGCGCCACGGGGCAGCGCCGGCGTCATAGGCATCGGAACCACGCGGGGCAGCGGAGTCCTGCGAGGACCAGGAGTCACCAACAGACCCAGCGTCCCCAGGAGCACCCGAGGGCGCGAAGCCAGAGGACGCAAGCGGATCAGAGTCCCCGGAACCCCACGAATCACCGGACGAACCGGAGCCCGGCGAGGACCACGGCGCCACGTCAGCGTCAAGCGACTCGGACCCACGCGAGGCCCACGAGTCACCGGCCGAACCGGAGTCGAGAGCAGCATCCGCGGTGTACCCGGCAGCCGAGGACTCGGATCCCCAGGAGGCCTGGGACGTCCGCGCGTCGGGATCCGAAGCCCACAGGTCACCCGCGGAACCGGAGTCCGGGGCGGAGCCGGGGACGGACTCCTGCGGCGACCACGCATCCTGCCCGAGGTCCGCACCACGTGAGTCACCGGACAGACCGGAGTCCGGGAAGGACCACGCGGCAGCGTCGGCGTCATACGCATCGGAACCACGCGGGGCAGCGGAGTCCCGCGAAGACCAGGAGTCGCCAACAGACCCAGAGCCCCCAGGAGCGCCAGAGGCGTCCCCGAAGGGAGCCCCGGAATCCCTGGAGCCAGGGGTCGGGGCCAGGGGCATCCAGGCGTCCCGCGCGGAATCGGATCCCAGCGAAGAGTCGGCGTCCCGCGAACCCCACGAGTCGCCGGAGGTGCCGTAGAGGCCGGAGTCGCCAGGAGCACCCGGGGTGTACCCGGCGGTCGGAGACTCCGAGCCCCGGGAGCCCGGCGCGGAAGCCGAACCCTGCGAATCCCCGGAGTCCCGGCCGGGGCCCGAGAGGGACTCCTGCGGGTTCCACGGGTCCTGGGCAGGGGTGGGCTCCCCCCTCGCGGGAGCGGTGCGCTCACCGGCGGGAGAGGCCTCCTCCCACGAGCGGCGGGAGTTGGCCCAACTGTCGTCCTCGGGGGGCAGCGGCACCTCGGCGCTGGCCGCGATGCCCGGGTACCCGGGCTCGCGGACGGCGAGGGGGTCCTCCCCCGGGAAACGGGTCACCGGCTCGTAGGCGGACGTGCCCGCGCCCGGGTACGAGATACCCGGTGTCGAGGGCGGACCACCCAGTGCGTCCGGGTACGGCTCCACCATCGCCGGACGCGAGGCGCTCAGCCCCGCGTAGCCGCCGCTGTCGGGGAAGACCGCGCCCTCCGCGCTCCCCTCCCCAGGGTTGGCCGCCGCGTCCTCCTCGAGGGGGTCCTGGTACTCCGACTGTGTGCGGTAGCGGTTCTCGCTGGGCTTGAACCAGGAGTCCCCGTCCGCATCGGACGCACGGTTGCCCGGCGTCCCGCCCCCGTTATCAGTCACTTGCCTGCTCTCCCGACAGCGCCGTAGCGCCCTCTCCCCGTCCGCACCGCAGTGTACGAACCGACAACGACGAAACGGCGGCGGGGCCACCCCCGGTGATGGGGGTGGCTGACCACCGCCGTCAGCTCAACCAACGTTCAGGTTGGACCTACCGGTTGTACGGACCGAAGTCGTACTCCTCCAGCGGAACGGCCTCGCCCGAACCCTGACCGAAGGTGTACTCGCTGGGCTCCTCGTAACCGGAGACCGAGTACATCGAGGCCTTGGCCTCCTCGGTCGGCTCCACCCGGATGTTGCGGTACTGCGGAATACCGGTACCGGCCGGGATGAGCTTACCGATGATGACGTTCTCCTTGAGGCCCAGCAGCGGGTCGCTCTTACCGTGGATCGCGTTCTCGGTCAGCACGCGGGTGGTCTCCTGGAAGGAGGCCGCCGACAGCCAGGACTCCGTGGCCAGAGAGGCCTTGGTGATACCCAGCAGCACCGGACGTCCGGCGGCGGGCTGGCCGCCCTCGGACACGACGCGTCGGTTGATCCGCTCGAACTTCGGCCGCTCGACCATCTCACCGGGCAGGAGCTCGGTGTCACCGGACTCCAGGATGTTCACCCGCTTGAGCATCTGGCGGACGATGATCTCGATGTGCTTGTCGTGGATGGACACACCCTGCGACTTGTACACCTCCTGGACCTCCGACACGAGGTGCTGCTGCACCGCGCGCGGGCCCTGGATGCGAAGAACCTCGTGCGGGTTGATCGCACCCTGGATGAGCTGCTGGCCGACCTTGACGTGGTCGCCGTCGCTCACCAGGAGCTGCGCACGCATCGGGACCGGGTAGGCGATCTCGTCCGTGCCGTCGTCGGGGATGACGACGATCTTGCGGCTCTTCTCGGTGTCGTCGACCCTGATCCGCCCCTCCATCTCGGAGATCGGGGCCACACCCTTGGGGACGCGGGCCTCGAAGAGCTCCTGGACACGGGGCAGACCGTGGGTGATGTCCTGACCGGCCGAACCACCCATGTGGAAGGTACGCATGGTCAGCTGGGTACCGGGCTCACCGATGGACTGGGCCGCGATGATACCGATCGCCTCACCGACGTCCACCGGCTTGCCGGTCGCCATGGAGCGGCCGTAGCAGGTGGTGCAGACACCGATCTTCGCCTCACAGGTCAGCGACGAGCGGATGCGCACGCGGGTGACCCCGGCGGCGACCAGCTTGTCGATGTTCTGCTCGGAGGTGTCGGACAGCGCCGGAAGGACGAGGTTGCCCTCGGGGTCCAGCGTGTCCTCGGCGATGGTCCGACCGAAGCCGGTGTTCTCGACGTTGTGCTTGCGCACGACGACGCCGGCGGCGTTCTTCTCACCGATCTCGTGCCACAGCGAACGGTCCGTGCCGCAGTCGATCTCGCGGACGATGACGTCCTGCGCGACGTCCACCAGACGACGGGTCAGGTAACCCGAGTCGGCGGTACGCAGGGCGGTGTCGGCCAGACCCTTGCGCTGACCGTGCGTGGAGATGAAGTACTCCAGCACGGACAGGCCCTCACGGTAGGAGGACTTGATCGGACGCGGGATGGTCTCACCCTTGGTGTTGGAGACCAGACCCCGGATACCGGCGATCTGGCGCACCTGCATCGGGTTACCACGCGCACCGGACTGGACCATCATCCACACCGGGTTGTCGGCGGGGAAGTTGTCCTCCATGTCCTTGGCGACCTCGGCCGTGGCCTGGGTCCACACCTCGGTGAGCTCCTGACGGCGCTCGTCGTCGGTGATCAGACCGCGGTCGTACTCGCGCTGGATCTTGTCGGCCTTGCGCTCGTACCCACCGAGGATCTCGGCCTTGTGCGGAGGCGCGACGACGTCCTCGATGCCGATGGTCAGACCGGACCGGGTGGCCCAGCGGTAACCGGCGTCCTTCAGGGCGTCCAGGGTCGTGGCGACCTGGACCTTGGGGTAGTTCTCGGCGAGGTCGTTGACCAGCACCGAGACCTGCTTCTTGCCCACCTGGAAGTTGACGTACGGGTAGTCCACCGGGGTGGCCTCGTTGAAGAGGTACCGGCCCAGCGTGGTCTCCAGGACGTAGACGTCGCCCTGCTCCCAGCCCTCCGGCGGCGTCCAGTCCTTGGGCGCGGGAGCGCCGTCGGCGATACGCAGCCGGATCTTGGCCTGAAGGTCCAGGTCGCCCAGGTCGTAGGCCATGATGGCCTCGGCCGGGGAACGGAAGGCACGACCCTCGCCCGCGGCACCCACGCGCTCGGTCGTCAGGTAGAACAGGCCGATGATCATGTCCTGGGTGGGCATGGTCACGGGCTTGCCGTCGGACGGCTTGAGGATGTTGTTGGTGGCGAGCATCAGCAGCCGCGCCTCGGCCTGGGCCTCGGCGGACAGCGGCAGGTGCACGGCCATCTGGTCACCGTCGAAGTCCGCGTTGAACGCGGTGCACACGAGCGGGTGGATCTGGATGGCCTTGCCCTCGACCAGCTGCGGCTCGAAGGCCTGGATGCCCAGGCGGTGCAGCGTCGGAGCACGGTTCAGCAGCACCGGGTGCTCGGTGATGACCTCTTCGAGGACGTCCCACACGACGGGGCGGGACCGCTCCACCATGCGCTTGGCGCTCTTGATGTTCTGCGCGTGGTTCAGGTCCACCAGGCGCTTCATCACGAACGGCTTGAAGAGCTCCAGGGCCATCTGCTTGGGCAGACCACACTGGTGCAGCTTCAGCTGCGGGCCGACGACGATGACCGAACGGCCGGAGTAGTCGACGCGCTTGCCGAGCAGGTTCTGACGGAAACGACCCTGCTTGCCCTTGAGCATGTCGGACAGCGACTTGAGCGGACGGTTACCGGGACCGGTGACCGGGCGACCACGGCGGCCGTTGTCGAACAGCGCGTCGACGGCCTCCTGAAGCATCCGCTTCTCGTTGTTGACGATGATCTCGGGCGCGCCCAGGTCCAGCAGCCGCTTGAGGCGGTTGTTCCGGTTGATGACGCGGCGGTACAGGTCGTTGAGGTCGGAGGTCGCGAAGCGGCCACCGTCCAGCTGCACCATGGGACGCAGGTCCGGCGGGATCACCGGGATGCAGTCCAGCACCATGCCCATGGGGCTGTTGGTGGTGTTGAGGAACGCCGAGACGACCTTGAGCCGCTTCAGGGCGCGGGCCTTCTTCTGGCCCTTGCCGGTGCGGATGGTCTCCCGGAGCTTCTCCGCCTCCTCGTCCAGCTCGAAGTTGGACAGGCGGTCCTGGATCGCCTGGGCGCCCATGCCGCCACGGAAGTACTTCCCGAAGCGGTCGCGCATCTCGCGGTAGAGCATCTCGTCGCCCTCGAGGTCCTGGACCTTGAGGTTCTTGAAACGGCTCCACACCTCGTCGAGGCGGTCGATCTCGCGCTGGGCGCGGTCGCGCAGCTGGCGCATCTCACGCTCGGCGCCCTCGCGCACCTTGCGGCGCGCGTCGCCCTTGGCACCCTGCTCCTCGAGCTCGGCCAGGTCGGCCTCGAGCTTGCGGTGGCGCTCCTCGATGGTGGAGTCGCGACGCTGCTCCAGGTGCTGCTTCTCGACCGAGATCCGGGCTTCCAGCGACTGGAGGTCGCGCTCACGGGCCTCGGTGTCCACCCACGTGACCATGTAGGCGGCGAAGTAGATGATCTTCTCGAGATCCTTCGGCGCCAGGTCCAGCAGGTAGCCCAGGCGGGAGGGCACGCCCTTGAAGTACCAGATGTGCGTGACGGGAGCGGCCAGCTCAATGTGGCCCATCCGCTCACGGCGCACCTTGGCACGGGTCACCTCGACGCCGCAGCGCTCACAGATGATGCCCTTGAAGCGGACGCGCTTGTACTTGCCGCAGTAGCACTCCCAGTCCCGGGTCGGACCGAAGATCTTCTCGCAGAAGAGTCCGTCCTTCTCGGGCTTGAGGGTGCGGTAGTTGATGGTTTCGGGCTTCTTGACCTCGCCGTGCGACCACTGGCGAATGTCATCAGCGGTGGCGAGGCCAATCCGCAGCTCGTCGAAGAAGTTGACGTCGAGCACTTAATTCGTCCCCTGCTCTCGAATCCCGCGGAAGTTAGACCTCTTCGACACTGCTCGGCTCTCGCCTGCCCAGGTCGATTCCCAGTTCTTCCGCGGCGCGGAAGACGTCCTCGTCACTGTCCCGCATCTCGATGGACATACCGTCACTGGACAGCACCTCCACGTTCAGACAGAGCGACTGCATCTCCTTGATGAGCACCTTGAAGGACTCAGGGATGCCCGGCTCGGGGATGTTCTCGCCCTTGACGATGGCCTCGTAGACCTTGACGCGACCCACCACGTCGTCGGACTTGATGGTGAGCAGCTCCTGGAGCGCGTAGGCGGCGCCGTAGGCCTCCAGCGCCCAGACCTCCATCTCACCGAACCGCTGACCGCCGAACTGCGCCTTACCACCCAGCGGCTGCTGCGTGATCATGGAGTACGGGCCGGTGGAACGGGCGTGGATCTTGTCGTCCACGAGGTGGTGGAGCTTCAGGATGTACTTGTAGCCGACGGAGATCGGCTCGGCGAAGGGCTCACCGGTGCGGCCGTCGAACAGGCGGGCCTTGCCGTCCTCGTTGATGAGGCGGTTGCCGTCCTTGTTCGGGCGGACCGACTGGATGAGGCCGCTGAGCTCGTCACCGTGCAGGCCGTCGAAGACCGGCGTGGCCACGCGCGAGTTCGGGTCGACCTCTGCCGCTCCGATCGCGTGCAGCGACTTCTGCCACTCCTCCTCGACACCCTCGACCAACCAGCCGTTCTTGGCCAGCCAGCCCAGGTGGACCTCCAGTACCTGACCGACGTTCATTCGGCCGGGGACGCCCAGCGGGTTGAGGATGATGTCGACGGGGGTGCCGTCCTCCAGGAAGGGCATGTCCTCCTGGGGCAGGATCTTCGAGATGACGCCCTTGTTGCCGTGACGGCCGGCGAGCTTGTCACCATCGGTGATCTTGCGCTTCTGGGCCACGTAGACGCGGACCATCTCGTTGACGCCGGGGGCGAGCTCGTCGCCCTCGTCGCGGCTGAACACGCGAACGCCGATGACCTTGCCGGTCTCGCCGTGCGGCACCTTCAGGGAGGTGTCGCGGACCTCGCGGGCCTTCTCGCCGAAGATGGCGCGCAGCAGGCGCTCCTCCGGGGTCAGCTCGGTCTCACCCTTGGGCGTGACCTTGCCGACGAGGATGTCGCCGTCGACGACCTCGGCGCCGATGCGGATGATGCCCCGGTCGTCGAGGTCGGCCAGGACCTCCTCGCTGACGTTGGGGATCTCGCGGGTGATCTCCTCCGGGCCGAGCTTGGTGTCACGGGCGTCGACCTCGTGCTCCTCGATGTGGATCGAGGAGAGGACGTCGTCCTGCACCAGACGCTGGCTGAGGATGATCGCGTCCTCGTAGTTGTGGCCCTCCCAGGACATGTAGGCCACGAGGAGGTTCTTGCCCAGCGACATCTCGCCCTGGTCCGTGGACGGACCGTCGGCGAGGACCTGCTTGACCTCGATGCGCTGACCCTCGTGCACGATGGGGCGCTGGTTGAAGCAGGTGCCCTGGTTGGAGCGCTGGAACTTGCCCATGCGGTACGTCTTGCGCGTGCCGTCGTCGGCCATCACGGTGACGTAGTCGGCGGTGACGTCCTCGACCACACCGGCCTTCTCGGCGATGATGACCTCGCCGGCGTCGGTGGCGGCGCGGTACTCCATGCCGGTGCCGACGAAGGGCGACTCGGCGCGCAGCAGCGGCACGGCCTGGCGCTGCATGTTGGAGCCCATGAGCGCGCGGTTGGCGTCGTCGTGCTCCAGGAACGGGATCATGGCGGTGGCGACCGACACCATCTGGCGCGGCGACACGTCCATGTAGTCGACCTCGTCGGTGCTGACCTGCTCGAACTCCCCGCCCTTACGACGGACGAGCACGCCGGCCTCGGCGAAGCTCCCGTCCGGGTTCATCGGGGTGTTCGCCTGCGCGATGACGTAGCGGTCCTCTTCGTCAGCGGTCAGGTAGTCGACCTGCTCGGAGACCTTGCCCTCGATGATCTTGCGGTACGGGGTCTCGACGAACCCGAAGGAGTTCACCCGGCCGTAGGCGGCGAGCGAGCCGATCAGACCGATGTTCGGGCCCTCAGGCGTCTCGATCGGGCACATGCGTCCGTAGTGCGAGGGGTGCACGTCACGGACCTCGAAGCCCGCGCGCTCACGGGACAGACCGCCCGGACCCAGCGCCGAGAGGCGGCGCTTGTGGGTCAGACCCGCGAGCGGGTTGGTCTGGTCCATGAACTGGGACAGCTGCGAGGTGCCGAAGAACTCCTTGATGGAGGCGACGACGGGACGGATGTTGATCAGGGTCTGCGGCGTGATCGCCTCGACGTCCTGGGTGGTCATCCGCTCGCGGACGACGCGCTCCATACGGGCCAGGCCCAGGCGGACCTGGTTCTGGATGAGCTCGCCGACGGTGCGCAGGCGACGGTTGCCGAAGTGGTCGATGTCGTCGGTCTCGACCGGACGGAGGCCGAGGACGGTCTCCTTCTCGATCTCACCCGCGTGCAGGCGCACGAGGTAGTCGATGGTCGCGACGATGTCCTCTTCGGTGAGGGTGCCCTGCGTGAAGTCGGTGTCGAGGCCGAGCTTCTTGTTGATCTTGTACCGGCCGACCTTGGCGAGGTCGTAGCGCTTGGGGTTGAAGTACAGGTTCTCCAGCAGCGCCTGGGCCGACTCCTTCGTGGGCGGCTCTCCCGGACGCAGCTTGCGGTAGATGTCCAGCAGCGCGTCGTCGGTACCGGCGGTGGGGTCCTTCTCCAGGGTGTTGCGGATCGACTCGTACTGGCCGAAACGCTCCAGGATCTGGTCAGTGGTCCAGCCCAGCGCCTTGAGCAGGACGGTGACGCCCTGCTTGCGCTTGCGGTCGATGCGGACTCCGACGAAGTCGCGCTTGTCGACCTCGAACTCGAGCCAGGCGCCGCGGGACGGGATGACCTTGCAGCCGAAGAGGTCCTTGTCCGAGGTCTTGTCGACGGACTTGTCGAAGTACACGCCCGGGGAGCGGACCAGCTGGGACACGACAACGCGCTCGGTGCCGTTGATGATGAAGGTGCCCTTGACGGTCATGAGCGGGAAGTCGCCCATGAACACCGTCTGGCTCTTGATCTCACCGGTGTCGTTGTTGATGAACTCCGCCGTGACGAACATCGGGGCGGAGTACGTCATGTCCTTGTCCTTGCACTCCTCCTCGGAGTACTTGGGCGGCTCGAACCGATGGTCACGGAACGAAAGAGACATCGTGCCCGAGAAGTCCTCGATCGGGCTGATCTCCTCGAAGATCTCTTCGAGACCGGACTGCTCCGGAACGTCCTTGCGGCCGGCGTTGCGGGCCGTCTCGACCCGGGTCTTCCACGTGTCGTTGCCCAGCAGCCAGTCGAACGACTCGGTCTGCAGGGCCAGAAGGTTCGGAACCTCAAGGGGTTCCTGGATACGGGCGAAAGAAACGCGGTGCGGACCAAGGGCGTTAGCGGAGGCGTTGCGCGAGGCTGCCAACAGGGGTCCTTCCGAAGGCTTGTGGCGGTTGAAGCGCGCACGCCAGACGATCCGTCACGAGAGGGACCGCCGCAACGCGGTTGAGACGGTCACATCGAGCGGGGACGGGCCTTCCGGATTCCAGGAAATGGGATGGCGGAAGCCGTACACCGACACAGGGATCACCAAAGGGCAGCGCAAAAGAGCAGTGTAGCCGAACACCACACCGCTGTCCACTCACGGTCCACAGCGCCACTCACGACACCGGCAGGATCACCCCTGGAGGGCGATCCGTCAAGCCCGGCGTGCGGCCACCAGTGCCCCCGTGAGGGACCGGTGGTCCCGGGACGGACCCGGTCGACGACACCCGACGCCACCGCGCACATCCCCGGGGGAAGGCCCTGGACCATCAGGGTGAAACAGCGCGCCTGCCCTGGCCCCACGGGGGATGTGAGCCAACGGACACCCGGAAGGATTCCCCCGCCCCAGGCGGGTAAACACTCTCTCCGGAGCCCGTCAGGATTCCCGGGACGGGAGATTATCGCGTCCCGGGGACAGTTCGCACACGGGAACTCGGGGTACACGTCCGCGAACCGCCCCAGCTTCGCACATCACCCAGCTCACGACGGTTCAGACACGGCGTCGTTCACGACATACGGGACGTCGGTCCCCCGGCCCCTGGGGACCTTCGGCCCCCGAAGCTGTCCGGAACCTCCCGGTTCCTGGAGGACCGAATCCCGGCGGACCGCCGGAGGCGCCCCCGGACACGAGAAAGCGGCCGCCCCTCCCCGTGGGGAGGAACGGCCGCTTCACGCAGACCAGCGGGCGACTGGCGCCCGCGGAGGACTACTTGAGGGTGACGGTGGCGCCAGCGCCCTCAAGGGCGGCCTTGGCCTTCTCCGCGGCCTCCTTGTTCACGCCCTCGAGGAGCGCCTTCGGGGCGTTGTCGACGAGGTCCTTGGCCTCCTTGAGACCCAGGCTCGTGAGGCCGCGGACCTCCTTGATGACCTGGATCTTCTTGTCGCCAGCACCCTCGAGGATGACGTCGAACTCGTCCTTCTCCTCCTCGGCGTCCGGGGCGGCACCGGCGGGGCCGGCGGCGACGACGGCGACCGGGGCGGCGGCGGTGACGTCGAACTTCTCCTCGAACAGCTTCACGAACTCGGAGACCTCGAGGAGGGTCATGCCCTCGAACGCGGCAAGCAGTTCCTCGTTGCTGAGCTTCGCCATGATGCGATCTCTCTTTCTCTAACGACACGGGCGCACATCGGCGCATCGTGCAAGCCAGTGGCCGGGCCCGGTGGGCACCCGCCGTGGTTCATGGGAATTAAGCGGCTTCCTCGGCACGCTTGTCCGCCAGGGCCTGCGCGAGACGCGCGGTCTTGAGCGGAAGCGCCTGGAAGACGGCGGCGGCCTGGCCCTGCTTGGCCTTGAGCGCGCCGGCCAGCTTCGAGAGGAGAACCTCTCGGGACTCCAGATCGGCCAGCTTGGTGACGTCCTCGGCGCTCATCGACTTACCGTCGATGATGCCGCCCTTGATCACCAGAGGCGTGTTCGTCTTCGCGAAGTCACGCAGACCCTTCGCGGCCTCGACGACGTCCCCGTGGACGAAGGCGATGGCGGACGGGCCCTCGAGCAGATCGCTGATCTGCTCGTCGACGCCGGCCTCCTTGACCGCGATCTTGGTCAGCGTGTTCTTGACGATGCGAAAACGCGCTGTCTGACCGAGGCTGCGGCGCAGTTCAGTGATCTGCGCGACAGTGAGCCCCCGGTATTCGGTCAGCACGGCGCCGTTTGACTCACGGAACTCGTCCGTGAGTTCGGCGACCGCGGCTGCCTTGTCCGGCCTCGCCATGGGACTCCTTCCAACAGTGAACGCTGGTTGACTCCCAAGGGCTCCATGATCGGCGTCAGCACGAGAAAAAGCCCCGAGCGCGAGGCGCACGGGGCACGACCGCGTTCTCAGTACGTGGCTGGCACGTTCCGGAACGGGAAAGCTCTGGTGACACCTGCGCGGGCGCCCATCAATGGGTCCTTGGGTCACCCGAGCGGGTGACGACCAGCGGTCTTCGGCAAGTACCAACTCTAGCCGAAGACCGGAGTGCTCGGGTAGTCGAGCGGGCCCGGATCGGGTGATCACCGACACGTGCCGCGCTCCCCTCCTCCACCGGAGGCCGGGATGACACCATGGGACGCCCGAGCCCCCCGCTCCGAAGGAGTCCCCTCCGCCGTGGAATCCCCCCGTTCCGCCCTGGCACTGGCCTGCGCCCTCTCCCTCTCCCTGTCCGGATGCGCGCTCTTCCCCTCCGCCGACCGGCCCTGGTACGAGGAGGCCGACACCGAGGCCCTGCTCGGCGCCCTGGCCGACGCGGCCTCGGGCGCCGACAACTACACCCTCGAACTCGGCTTCGGCCCCGGACCCGCGGGCGGGACGGGGACGCTGCTGACCTACGAGGTGTCGGACTCCCCGTCCGCCGTACGGGCCACGCTGAGTGCCCCCGAGGGCGGCCCCGACCTGGTGGTGGTCTACCCCGAGGAGGGGCAGGCCCTGCTGCACGACTCCGAGGACCTGCTCGGCGCGCCCACCGAGTGGGTCCGGGGCGACGCACTCCTGCCCTCACCCTCCCCGGCCGAGGTCCTTGACCTCGACTCCCTGGGCGAGCTGGTCGGCCTGCTGTCCGCGATGCAGGGGGCCGACCCCGGCGCCTCGGAGAACATCGGGGAGACCGGCACGCTCCCCCTCCACGGGTTCCTGCCCGCGTTGGCGGAAGGGACCGGGCCCGAGGAGCGGGCCACCTTCGGCCCCCTGCTCGGCGAGGACGTGTCGGGGCGCCTGGAGGTCTCCGTATGGGTGGACGCCGAGGGCTTCCCCGTCCGCATGGAGTCCGCCGGACCCACCTCCTCGCTGTGGCTGGAGTTCTCCGAGCGGGGCGACACGGCCTTCCACGTCCCCAACGGCGACGAGGTGAGCGAGCCCGTGCGGAACTGACCCGCCCCTTGGGAACCAGAACGGGTGGAATGTCCGTCTGAGGTGCGAACATGGAACTCACTTGGGCGCACCCCCTTTCTGACGCGCCCTCTCAGAGAAAGCACACGTACGCGTGAACACCCGCATCCCGGCCTCGATCGCCGCTGGTTCCCTCTCCCTCCTCCTCGCCCTCACCGCCTGCGGTAACGAGGAGCCCGCCGCCGAAGGCACCGCCGACGCCGACGAGGCCTCCTCCGGCTCCGCACTGGAGGAACTGCTGGGCAACCTGGGTTCCAGCACCCAGGAGCTCACCAACTACACCCTCGACATGGAGGTGCAGACCCTCGACCCCACGGCCGAGGGCGACGTCACCGTCACCTTCAACTACCAGGTGACCGACGACCCCGCGGCGATCCTCGCCACCGTGGACATGCCCTTCCTCGGCGAGACGATGTTCGAGCTGATGTCCATGGCCGGAGGGGTCCCCGACGGCGTCACCGCGGAGGACCTGGGCGCCTCCACCGTCCTGCTCACGGAGGACGGCGACACCCTCATCGCCGACCCCCACGGCGTCTACGGTGCCGGGACCCCGTGGTTCCGCGGTGAGGTCGACGAGAACGCCGACCCGACCGAGAGCTTCGACGTCGAGGCGCTCCCCGACCTGGCCGGGGCCTTCTCCGACCTGGAGGACGTCACCGAGGTCGGCACGGAGGAGATCGACGGCGTCGAGACCACCGTGGTCGAGGGCACGATGTCCACGAGCGACATCTCCGAGCTGAGCGCGGAGGAGCGCGGCGCCATGGAGAACCTGTTCAGCGGCGGCCTGGAGAGCGCCATGGACGCCAAGCTCTGGCTGGACACCGACGGCTTCCCGATGCGCATCGAGTTCTCCGACGACGAGTCCGACGTCTGGATGGAGTTCTCCGCCATCGGCTCGACCTCCTTCGACATGCCCTCCGAGGACGAGATCGGCACCGTGTAGCACCCCGCACACGCGAAACGGCCCCCGCACTCCCTGAGGAGGCGGGGGCCGTTCGTGTGTCACACGGGGCCGGGGCGGACGCGAGCGCGCGCCCCGAAAGAAGGCCCTAGGCGTCGAGCGGGATGCTCGGGCCCATCGTGGTGGTGACCACGGCCTTCTTGATGTAGCGGCCCTTGGCGGCGGACGGCTTGAGGCGGTTGACCTCGTCGATCGCGGCCTGGTAGTTCTCCAGCAGCTTGGGCTCGTCGAACGAGACCTTGCCGATGATGAAGTGCAGGTTCCCGTGGCGGTCCACGCGGAACTCGATCTTGCCGCCCTTGATCTCGGTCACGGCCTTGGCCACGTCCGGGGTGACGGTACCCGTCTTCGGGTTGGGCATGAGGCCACGCGGACCGAGCACGCGGCCCAGGCGGCCGACCTTGCCCATGAGGTCCGGGGTGGCCACGACGGAGTCGAAGTCGAGGAAGCCGTTCTGGACCTTCTCGACCAGCTCGTCGTCGCCGACGATGTCGGCGCCAGCGGCACGAGCCTGCTCGGCACGCTCACCGGTCGCGAAGACCAGGACCCGAGCGGTCTTGCCGGTGCCGTTCGGCAGGTTCACGGTGCCGCGGACCATCTGGTCGGCCTTGCGCGGGTCGACGCCCAGGCGCAGGGCGACCTCGACGGTCGCGTCGAACTTGACGTTGGTGGTCTCCTTGGCCAGCTTCAGAGCCTCGGCGGGGCTGTAGAGCCGGTCCCGGTCCACCAGGTTCGTGGCTTTGCGGTGGTTCTTGCTGCGCTTCACGCTGTTCTCCTACGGGAACGTGTGGTCCTAGGGCCAGCGCTGGCCCTGCCACGGTGGTTCTTGCCGTCGAGCAACCCCGAGGGGAGCTACTTGACCTCGATGCCCATGGAGCGGGCGGTGCCGGCGACGATCTTGGACGCGGCCTCGATGTCGTCGGTGTTGAGGTCGGGCAGCTTGGTCTGCGCGATCTCACGGACCTGGTCGGCGGTGATCGAACCGGCGGTGCTGCGACCCGGGTCGGTGGCGGCCTTGTCCAGCCCGGCGGCCTTCAGAATCAGCCGAGGCGCCGGGGGCGTCTTGGTGATGAAGGTGAAGGAGCGGTCCTCGTAGATGGAGATCTCGACGGGGATGACGCTGCCGCGCTGGGCTTCCGTAGCAGCGTTGTACTGCTTGCAGAAGTCCATGATGTTGACGCCGTGCGGACCGAGTGCGGTACCGACGGGCGGCGCCGGGGTCGCCTGACCGGCGGGGAGCTGCACCTTGACGAGTGCGGCAAGTTTCTTCTTCGGAGGCATATCGGGTCCTTTGCCTGATCTGCGTTGTGTGCCGATCCCTGCCTCCCCCACGGCGCCACTGGCCACGGGGACCGCGGTGGAACCGCTGCCGAAGGAGGCTGTCCGTGCCAGGGGCACGGGGTCACGGCCCGTCGGGACCGGACGGACCGGAGCGCGTTCCGCCCGGGTTCGCACCCGGGTGGGACAGCGCGACAGTGGGTCCGTCCCGCGAGGGACGGACCCACCAAGTCTACGTCGCCCGGACAGTGGTCCGGGCGGGTTGTGGGAAAGGCCCCACGAGGTCAGATCTTGGCGACCTGGTTGAAGGAGAGCTCGACCGGGGTCTCGCGACCGAAGATCGACACGAGCACCTTGAGCTTCTGGGTGTCGGCGTTGATCTCGCTGACGGTGGCGGGCAGGGTCGCGAACGGACCCTCCATGACGGTGACGGACTCGCCGACCTCGTACGCCACGTCCGAGCGGGAGTCGGAGCCACCGCCACCGGACCTGGCCTGCTGGGCCTGTTCCGGCTCCGCCTCCGGCTCGGGAGCCAGGAGCTTGGCCACCTCGGTGAGGCTGAGCGGGGCGGGCTTGTTGGACAGGCCCACGAAACCGGTGACGCCGGGGGTGTTGCGGATGGCGGACCAGGACTCGTCGGTCAGGTCCATGCGGACGAGGACGTAACCGGGCAGGACCTTCTCGGTGACCTGCTGGCGCTTGCCGCTCTTGACCTCGGTGACCTCGTGCTCGGGCACCTCGACCTGGAAGATGTACTCCTCCATGTTGAGGGACTGGGTACGGCTCTCGACGTTGGCCTTGACCCGCTTCTCGTAACCCGCGTAGGTGTGCACGACGTACCAGTCGCCGGGCAGGAGGACGAGCTCGTTGCGGAACTCCTCGACGGGGTCGAGACGGGGCAGCTCGGGCTCCGCGTCGGCCTCTTCAGCCTCTTCGGCCTCTTCGGCGTCCTCGGTGCTCTCGTCGGCCTCTTCGGTCAGCTCGGGGCTGTCGGCGTCGGCCGGCTCGACCGCTTCCTCGGACAGCTCGCCCGCCAGGCCGGTCTCTTCCGCCGACGACTGATCCGGCTCCTCTTCGGGGAAGTCGTCAGAGGTCAGTGGGGACTCGGACACGGCTGCTCTTTCTCTCGTCGGATTCGCTAGTGCGCACGACGCACGCCGAAACCCGGCCGTGCGTCGAACCCAGTCCTGCCAGCTTACGGTCTCTCCGGGCGAAGCGGGACCAACGCGCGGACGAGCGCGGCCGGACCAGGTCCGGCCGGGAGGAACGGGGCGAGGGTGGACACGGCCACCGTCGAGGGCGCCCGAGAAGGGGCGCCGAGCGGGGCTGAACGTCGGAGCTAGGCTCCGGCGGGACGGCCGAAGGTGCCGTAGAGCCAGGTCACGGCCTCACCGAAGGCGAAGTCCAGGAGGGAGACGTAGGCGAGGACGATCACGACGAAGACCATCACGACGATGGTGTAGGTGACCAGTTCCTTGCGCGTGGGCCAACGGACCTTGCGGAGTTCTCCGACGACCTGCTTGGTGAACGTCACCGGACCGGTACGACGCTTCGGCTCCTTGTCGGGCTTCGCGTCGGCGTCAGTCTGAGTCACCTGGGGTCCTTAGGGTCGCGGGTTGCTTCGTATCCCCGTAGTTCCGTCGCCCTCGCGATCGGGGCGGCGACGGATGCGCCACCCCGACCACGCGCGGACTTGCAGGGCAGGAGGGACTCGAACCCCCAACCGCCGGTTTTGGAGACCGGTGCTCTACCAATTGAGCCACTGCCCTTAGCGGAAACTGCGTTCCCCACCATAGCCGGTCCGGAGTGCTGTCGCACACCTCCTGTGGATGTTGCGAGCGCACGGCGCCCGGCCGACGCGGATGATTGTATGCCCTCACCGTGGCTCCGGACAAACCGGTTCGGTGCCCGCCCGGCTCCGCGAAGGGGCACGTGACACGATGGGGGACATGACTGAGCGACCCCGTGTCTCCGCACGTATCAGCGCCATCTCCGAGTCCGCCACCCTCGCCGTGGACGCCAGGGCCAAGGCCATGAAGGCGGAGGGACGCCCCGTCATCGGCTTCGGCGCGGGCGAGCCGGACTTCCCGACCCCCGACTACGTCGTGGAGGCGGCCGTGGCCGCCGCGCGCGATCCCCGCTTCCACCGCTACACCCCCGCCGCCGGGCTGCCCGAGCTGCGCGCGGCGATCGCGGAGAAGACCCGGCGCGACTCCGGCTACGAGGTGGAGCCCGCGCAGGTCCTGGTGACCAACGGCGGCAAGCAGGCCATCTACGAGGCCTTCGCCGCCTTGCTGGACCCGGGCGACGAGGTCATCGTCATCGCCCCGTACTGGACCACCTACCCGGAGTCGGTCCGGCTCGCCGGGGGCGTGCCGGTCTTCGTCGTCACCGACGAGAGCACCGGGTACATGGCCGGTGTCGAGCAGCTGGAGGCCGCGCGCACCGAGCGCACCAAGGTGCTGGTCTTCGTCTCCCCGTCGAACCCGACCGGGGCCGTCTACCCGCGCGATCAGGTGCGCGCCGTCGGCCGCTGGGCGCACGAGCACGGCCTGTGGGTGCTGACCGACGAGATCTACGAACACCTCGTCTACGGCAACGCCGAGTTCTCCTCGCTGCCCGTCGAGGTACCCGAGATCGCCGACCGCACGGTCGTCGTCAACGGTGTCGCCAAGACGTACGCGATGACCGGCTGGCGCGTGGGGTGGATCATCGGCCCGAAGGACCTCGTGAAGGCCGCGAGCAACCTGCAGTCACACGCCACCTCGAACGTCGCGAACGTCTCCCAGGCCGCCGCTCTGGCCGCCGTCTCCGGCGACCTGACCGCCGTCGGGGAGATGCGCGAGGCCTTCGACCGCCGCCGTCGGACCATCGTGCGCATGCTCAACGAGATCGACGGCGTGGTGTGTCCCGTGCCCGAGGGCGCGTTCTACGTCTACCCGTCGGTCCAGGGGGTCCTCGGGAGGAGGATCCGGGGCCGGACGCCGAACACCTCCGCCGAGCTGGCCGAGATCATCCTGGAGGAGTCCGAGGTCGCCGTGGTGCCCGGTGAGGCCTTCGGCACGCCGGGCTACCTGCGCCTGTCGTACGCGCTGGGCGACGAGGACCTGGTGGAGGGCGTCAGCCGCGTGCAGAAGCTGCTGGGCGAGGCCGAGTAGCCCTCACCGGCACCGACGACGGACGACGCGCCCCGGGTTCCGGCCCGGGGCGCGTTCACGTCGTGTGGTGTTGGCCATTCCTGGCACGCCTGGTGCCCTTCATACGGCAGGCTTGGTTCATGGAGACACCGACCGCCGCTCGCCGACTGGATCGGCTGCCCAAGGCCCACCTGCACCTGCACTTCACCGGCTCGATGCGCCACGACACGTTGGTGGAACTGGCCGAGGAACGCGGGGTGCACCTGCCCCAGGCCCTGGTGAAGGAGTGGCCGCCCAAGCTCAGGGCCACGGACGAACGCGGCTGGTTCCGCTTCCAACGCCTCTACGACGTCGCCCGCTCCGTGCTGCGCAGGCCCGAGGACATCCACCGCCTGCTCCTGGAGGCCGCGGAGGACGAGCGGGAGGCCGGTTCGGGGTGGCTGGAGATCCAGGTCGACCCCAGCGGGTACTCCTCGCTCTTCGACGGGCTGACCGCGACCCTGGAGCTGATCCTGGACGCCGCCCGCGTGGCCGAGCGCGAGACCGGAGTGGCGATCGGCCTGATGGTGGCCGCCAACCGGACCCGGCACCCCCTGGACGCCCGGGCTCTGGCCCGCCTCGCCGCCCAGTACTCGGGCCGTGGCGTGGTGTCGTTCGGGCTGAACAACGACGAGCGCCGAGGCCGGGCACGGGAGTTCGAGGCGGCCTTCCGGATCGCCAAGCGCGCCGGACTGCTCTCCACACCCCACGGCGGGGAGCTCAACGGCCCGCGCAGCGTCCGGGAGTGCCTGGACGAGCTGAACGCGGACCGGATCGGTCACGGGGTGCGCGCGGTGGAGGACCCCTACCTGCTGGAGCGCATCGCCACCCAGGAGGTGACCCTGGAGGTCTGCCCGACCTCCAACGTGGGTCTCGGGGTGTTCGACCAGCTGGACCGCGTCCCGCTGCGCAGGCTCTACCAGGCCGGCGCGCCCATCGCCCTGGGTACCGACGACCCCCTGCTGTTCGGTCCGCGCCTGGTGGAGCAGTACCGGATCGCCCGCGAGGTGTTCGGGTTCACCGACGCTGAACTGGCCGACCTCGCGCGGATGTCGATCCGGGGCGCCGGGGCCCCCGACTCCCTGAAGAAGCAGCTGCTCTCCGGGGTGGACGACTGGCTGGCCGGCGAACCGGAGCCGTTGGAGGTCTGAGCGGCGGGGCGGGCTCCCGCTCCGTGTGCTCAGGCCAGGAGCATCCAGGCGCCCTGGCCGAGCATGGCCGCCCCCGCGACGAAGAACAGCACCGAGGCGCCGATCTGGATGGCCCTCTCGGGGAGCTTCTTGCCGAGGACGGCGCCGATCGCGATGGCGATGGCGTCGGCGGCGACCATGCCGACGGTGGAGCCGATCCACACGGGGAGCCAGTGGTACTGCGTGCCCACGGTGATGGTGGCGAGCATGGTCTTGTCACCGAGCTCCGCCACGAGGAAGACCACGAACACGGTCACGAACCCGGAGCGGATGCGGCGGGAGGCGGCCCGTTCCTCGTCCTTGTCGGACATCTCGTCGCCGCGCAGGGTCCACAGTCCGAAGACCAGGAAGGCGGCCCCGGCCGCGAGGGTGAGCCAGTCGGTGGGGATGGCGGTGCCGAGGACCTCCGCGATGAACACGCTTCCCAGGTGCACCAGTGCGGTGGCGACGGTGATGCCGAGGATGACGGTGAGGGCGCGGTAACGGGTCGCCAGGGACATCGCGACCAACTGGGTCTTGTCGCCCATTTCGGCGATGAAGATGGCACCCGTGCTCACGCCGAGGCCGACCAGAAAAGCTGACATGGTTCTCCTGCTGTCCTTGATGGGCAGAAGGAGGCGGAGAACGCCCCTTCAACCCGGTCGTCTCCTACCGGGTCAAAGGTCTCGTCCGCCCGCTGTACTGGGCTCACGCGGCCGGGACCGTGACGTCCAGTGTGTCGACCGCGCGCATTGGGGACTACTCCCCTTCGACACTCAAGACATTACCAGAACCATTTTTGATCGCAATTTATTGATCTGGCGAATTGAATTATCAGGTTGGCCTGATAAAGGAGTTAGAGGCGCCTAACTTATTTCTTGGGCGTCTTGTCGCCGCCGGTGCCGCCCCGCCGGGGCGGCAGTAGGGCGGCGGCCGGTGCCCCGCGCCACGCGCCCGCGCGGGGGGCCGGGAGGGCCCCGGGGCCCGTACGGCTGGTGCCGCCCGGATCAGAGGCTGACCCCGAGAAGGACCGGCTCGTTGACCAGGCGCACCCCGAAGGCCGCCTCGACCCCGGCCCGCACCTCGCGGGCCAGGTCCAGGAGGTCGGCCGTGGTCGCGCCGCCGGGGTTGGTGAGCGCCAGGGTGTGCTTGCCGGAGATCCGCGCGGGACCGTCACCGTGGCCCTTGGTGAACCCGGCGCGGTCGATCAGCCAGGCGGCGGAGAGCTTCACGTTGCCGACGTCGTCGGGGTGCCCCGGGATCTCGGTGTCGGCCCCCAGGCGGGCGGCGGCCCGCTCGCGGAAGGCCGCGTACTCCTCGGCCGACAGGACCGGGTTGGTGAAGAACGAACCCGCGCTTCGGGTGTCGGGGTCGGCGGGGTCCAGGACCATGCCCTTGCCCGCGCGCAGCCCGAGGACCACCTCGCGCGCCCGGGCCAGGGGAACCCGCTCCCCCGCGTCCACACCCATGGCGCGCGCCACCTCGGCGTACCGGACGGGGCGGCTCAGCGGCCCCCTGCGCAGCTCGAAGACGACCTCGCACACCACGTACCGTTCGTGGCCCTTGAAGGCGCTGTCGCGGTAGGTGAAGCCGCAGTCGGCGTTGGACAGCGTGACCAGCTCACCGGTGGTGCGGTCCAGGGCCAGCACCTCGCGGACGGTCTGGCTGACGTCCTGGCCGTAGGCGCCCACGTTCTGGATGGGGGTGGATCCCACCCGGCCGGGGATGCCGGAGAGGAACTCGACGCCGTTGAGGCCCTCGGCGACGGTCCGCTCCACCAGCGGGTCCCACTCCACACCCGCGTCCGCCCTCAGCAGGACGATCTCCTCGCCGGTCTCCGGGTCGGTACCGGCCTCGGTCGTGGTGACGCCCTGGGAGGCGACCAGGACCACGGTTCCGGGGAACCCGTCGTCGGCGACGACCAGGTTGCTTCCGCCACCGAGCACGAGCACGCGCTCACCCGTGCGGTCGGCCTCGGTGACGAGACCGACGAGCTCGTCGGTGGAGCTGGCGGTCCGGAAGGCCTTGGCGGGGCCGCCCAGGCCGAGGGTGGTGTGGTCGGCGAGCATCGTGGACACGGGCATACCTCTTGCGGAGAGAACGAACGCGGGTGCGGTTGGGATCGGTCGTGGCCCTGCGGGCTACGGGGCCAGGCGGACCACGGCGGTGGCCTTGGCCAGGACCTTGGCGCCGCCGGAGCGGGCGGTGAGCAGAACGGTGACGGTGCCGTCGTCGTTCTTGGCCTTCACCTTGCCGCCGACGGTGATCTCGGCGCCCTGGTCGTCGTCGGGGACCACCACGGGCGCGGAGAAGCGCACAGCGTAGTCGACGACGCTGCCGGGGTCCCCGGTCCAGTCGGTGACGACCCGGCCCGCCTCGGCCATGGTGAACATGCCGTGCGCGATCACGTCGGGCAGCCCGACCGACTTCGCGAACCGCTCGTTCCAGTGGATCGGGTTGAAGTCACCCGAGGCGCCCGCGTAGCGGACCAGGTCCAGACGGCGGACCGGGAAGGCCCGCTCGGGGATCTCGGTCCCGACCTCGACGTCGGCGTGCTTGATCCTGTTCACTGTCTTCCCCGCTTCCTAGGAACCCCGGACGACGAGCATCATGCCCGCCGTCACCACGTGCTCACCGTCGGCCGCCTCGGCCACCGTCTCCATGGTGATGAGCTCGTTACCGCCCAGCGCCTTGATGTCGGTGATGCGGGTGACCGTGCTCAGGACGTCGCCCGCCTGGAGCGGACGGCTGTAGCGGAAGCTCTGGTCGCCGTGGACGACCCGGGAGAAGTCCACTCCGAGGTCCGGGTCGGCAAGTGCCAGGGCGGACCCGGCCATGCCCAGGATGACGGGGAAGGTGGGCGGGGCGATGACGTCGGCGTACCCGAGGGCCTTGGCGGAGGCCCTGTCGAGGTAGACGGGGTTGAGGTCGTTGATCGCCTCGGCGAACTCGCGGATCTTGCCGCGCGTCACCTCGTAGGCCTCGGGGGCGGGGTACTCCCGGCCGAGGTAGTCAGGGTTGATCGCCACGCTCTGTCTCTCCTGTGCGCTGTGCGGTCACGGTGCGGGGGCACTGCGCCCGCCGACCCGTGTCGGCCATAACAAAAGCCCGGTGAGCGAAGTGCTCACCGGGCTGGAGTCTACGAGAAGCCGACCGCTCCCTGCCGGGGACGACGGACCTGGAGAACCTAGCGGGTCTCGCGGTGGTCGTTGTGCTTGCGGCAGTTCGGGCAGAACTTCTTGATCGTCAGACGGTCGGGGGTGTTCCGACGGTTCTTGCGCGTGATGTAGTTCCGGTGATTGCACTCCTGGCAGGCCAGGGTGATCTTCGGCCTCACGTCTGTGGCAGCCACTTCGGAGTGCCTTTCTCGCTGGAGACATTACCTGGGCGCAGTTGAACACTGCTGGAGACCCACGACGACCCCTGAGTACTGCGCCTCAGGGGTCAGCGGGTTGGTAGCGGGGGCCGGACTTGAACCGACGACACAGCGATTATGAGCCGCTTGCTCTACCGACTGAGCTACCCCGCCCCGATCAGAACGGAAGGACATCCTATCGTGGATGTCCCTCTGTCAAGGCCGGTGAAGTTCCACCGGCCACCCACCTGAGTGGACCGGAACCTCGTCAAGTGGTGGAGCCCCTTTACGGAATCGAACCGTAGACCTTCTCCTTACCATGGAGACGCTCTGCCGACTGAGCTAAAGGGGCGCGCTGTGGGACTTTCTCTCGTCCGCCCCGGGGGCGTACCCCCTTGCGCTGAACATGACTATACAGGGATCCGGGGGTGGTCTGCCAAATCGAGCACCGGGCGCCCCCGGATCCCTGTATAGTCC
>NZ_LAVM01000174.1:0-1372 GCF_001083815.1 Nocardiopsis sp. SBT366
GGTCGGTGACCGGGGGCTCTCGGGGAGGGTCATGCCGACGGACGACCACGACTGTCGTGCGTGTTTGGACCGGAATGGAGAATTCTCGACTTCGGTCGCACCACGGTATAGCTTGACCGTTCCGACACCGGTGTCGCCTCTCCCCGAGCTCCGGTTGGACGGGCGACGACCGGATCGGGGTGCGGGCGAGGGACGTGCCATGGCCGGGGAGTACAGCCTCAAGAACCATTTCGACGGTGCGAGCGCGCGGGCCCTGGGCGAGTCGATTCGCAAGGTGCACCCGGGCTTCGACGTCGACGGGTACGCGGTGGAGGTCGCGGGGCTCGTCGGGCCGCTGGAGCTCAAGGAACGGGTCCAAGTGATGGCGAAGGGCCTGCGCGACCGTCTGCCCGAGGACTACCCGAGCGCCCTCAGCGTGCTGGTCTCCTCTCTGGAGGCCGAGGCCCTGGGTGAGGGCGAGGGCATGTTCAACGAGGGCTTCTATCTGATGGCGGTGGCCCGGTTCGTGGAGGAGTACGGGCTGGAACACCCGGACGTCTCCCTGCCCGCTCTGATCGAGATCACCAAGCGCCACACGGGTGAGTTCGCCGTGCGGCCGTTCGTGCTGCGGCACTACGAGGCGACCATGGAGTTGATGCGCGGCTGCGCGCTCGACCCCGACCCCAACGTGCGCCGGTTCGCCAGTGAGGGGATTCGTCCCCGGTTGCCGTGGGCTCGCAGACTGACGAGGTTCGTCGAGGACCCGGGTCCGGTACTGGAGGTCCTGGAGGCGCTGAGGTCGGACCCGTCGAAGTTCGTGCGCACCTCCGTCGCCAACAACCTGAACGACATGTCGAGGGAACACCCGGAGCTGGTCCTGGACGTGGCCGAGCGATGGACCCGGGAGAGCCCGACCCCTGAGACGGCGTGGATCGTCCGGCACGCGCTGCGCACCCTGGTGAAGAAGGGTGACCAGAGGGCTCTGGCCCTGCTCGGCGCCACTGGCGGTGAGCTGGTGGAGGTGGAGGGGTTGAGCCTGAGCCCGGAGGTGCTCGAACTGGGTGGGGCACTGCTCGTGCGGGTGGATCTCGTGAACAGGGACGACCGGCCCCACACGGTGATCGTGGACTACGTGGTGCACCACGTTCGGGCCAACGGAGGGCGCAGTCCCAAGGTGTTCAAGTGGACGACCCTGGAGCTGGGCGCCGGGGAGCGGCGTCGCCTGGAGAAGAAGCATCCCGTGCGCCCGATCACGACGAGGACCTACTACCCGGGGAAACACCTGGTGGAGGTTCAGGTGAACGGGTTGGTGAAGGCGGAGGTCGGGTTCGAGCTGAGGGGTGTGTGAGGGGTTGGGGGTTGGTGGGTGTGGGTTGAGGGGTGTGAGGTGTGG
>NZ_LAVM01000175.1:0-1315 GCF_001083815.1 Nocardiopsis sp. SBT366
GATGTGTGCCCGTCCCCGCCCCCAGGTGGCCCCTCAGCGACCCGGCGAACGCATCGGCTCGCCCCGGGACACACCGCGGCCCGGGCAGCCGCCCCTTGAGGCAGCCCCCGGGCCCGGTGTCGCGCTCAACGCACCGGACGGGAACTCACTCCGCCACCCGTGCGGTCCCCTCGACCAACTCGTCCACCCGGGCCGCCAACGCCATGTCCTTCTCCGTCACCCCACCCTCGTCGTGCGTACTCAACGCCAACGAGACCGTGTCGTAGCGGATGTCGATGTCCGGATGGTGCCCTGCCTGCTCGGCGGCCTGCGCCACCTCGTTCACCAGTGACACCGCCTCCAGGAAACCCACCAACCGTACGGATCGACGGATCACCGACTCCTCGGTGTCCCACTCCCAGCCCACCAGTCGACCCAGCCCGTCCCGGATCTCTTCCTCACTCAGAACAGCCATCGCTCCCCCAACACACTCACCACACGGTCCGTGCCAGGCCCTTACCCACACCGACCCCACCCCCAACAAACGTTGGCCGCCCAGAACGGCCTTTGGGCTGTGCTCCGGGGCCACTGATGGACCAGGCGTGCGCCGACCCGAGTTCACCCCGCGCGACCCCTTCCCTCGGGTGGGCGGTGGCGGGCCTCGGCGGCCTCGTGGGAACGGGCACGGCATGAGCAGGCCGGTGCCGGCCGTCAGGTACACGACCGGGACCGTGCCCAGGGAGAGCGCGATCGTCCGGGGCGATGGTGGTGCGGGGTGGCGGACCTGACCGCCCAGGGTGGCGATGCCGCGCCCGTTCGGTGGCGGGCTCCCCGTCACGGTGCACGCGATCCAGGACCAGTCGGTGGCAACAGCCTGGGATGAGCACTGACGGAGGGTGCCGGTTTCGGGGCCAATCCACGATTGGCCGGTACCGGTCGCCGTCCGCTGCCGGTTCCGCGGGCGGTGTCACCGCCACACAGGGGCCATCCCTCCCCCAAACGGGACGCAGGGCGAACCCCTTGGGTTGTTCGGTGCGGCGTGAGCCGCTCCTTCGTGTTGTTGGTCTGGTCTTTCCCTGAAAGGGCGCGACACCTTTACGACGTAGATTTATAAGAAACGAATCATCACATCCCCCAGTACCCCGTGAAGCACCCCACGAGATGTCCTGCGTCCTTACCGTCACATCCGCACCCGGCCATCCACGAAACCTTGCAAATCCCCTCTCGGGGCGGTTAGCTCCGCCACCCCGCACCACCATCGCCCCGGACGATCGCGCTCTCCCTGGGCACGGTCCCGGTCGTGTACCTGACGGCCGGCACCGGCCTGCTCATGCCG
>NZ_LAVM01000176.1:0-1239 GCF_001083815.1 Nocardiopsis sp. SBT366
GACCCCCGGCGCTCCCTGGAGGTCCGGCGAGCCTGCCGCTCCTGGGCGTCCAGACCGAGTTCGGCGGCGACCAGGCGGGTCATGCGGGCGCCGCTGGCCTCCCAGGTGAACCGGGACGCCCAGGAGCGGCAGGCTCGCCGGACCTCCAGGGAGCGCCGGGGGTCGGACAGTTCCGCCAGGGCACGGGAGACGACGTCCTCCAGGGTCTGGCCCTCGCGGACGAGCCATCCGGTCTCGCCGTCGCGGACCGAATCGCGAAGTCCGTCCACATCGTAGGCCACAGTGGGCACGCCGAGCCGTGCCGCCTCGATGACGGTGAGGCCCCAGCCCTCGAACTCGGAGGCGGTCACGTGCAGGTGGCAGGAGGACAGGACGGAGTTCTTGTCCTCCTCGGAGAGGAAGCCGTGCAGGTCCACGCGTCCCTGGAGACCGTCCCCCTCGACCTGCTCGGCGAGGTGTTCGCCCTCCGGGCCGCGGCCGATGATATGGACGCGCAGTCCGGGGTGGGTGTCGTCGAGGGCGCGGACGAGATCGACGACGCGGGAGACCCGCTTCTGCACGACGAGACGACCGAGGCTGACCAGGACGGGAGCGGTGTCGGCGGTCGGCGCCGGAACCGTTCCGGGCTCCGCTACGGCAGGGGCGACGGACGGGCCGCCGTTGTGGACGATCTCTATGGGCGCGCGCCAGCCGAGTTTGTCGCGCATGGCCGCGCGGGAGGACTCGGAGACGGTGACGGTGGTGCAGTTCCGGTAGACGCGGGAGGCCACGGCGGACTCCAGGAAGCGTCCGAACCAGGCCAGCGGTGCCGGGAAGTAGGCGTTGAACTGGAGGGCGTGGACATGGTGCACGACGCTGACCACCCTGGTGCGTCGGCGCAGGACCAGCCGGGAGAAGAACGGGATTCCGTTCATGCAGTCGAAGGCGAGGTGGTACTCGCGTCTCCACAGGGCGAGCCAGGCCATGACGCGCGGGTAGACGGTGAACTTGCCGCCCATGCGGCGGATGACGACGCCGTCCCTGGTCTCGACCCGGGCCTGGTGGGGTTCGCGGCTGGTCAGGAAGGTGACGATGGCGCCGCGTTCGGCCAGGTGGCGGCTGATCCGCCAGGCGTACTCCTCCGCGCCGCCCGCGGCGGACTGCCAGGGGTCGCGCCAGTTGACCATGACGATCCGGACACCGTCGAGGCGGGGGCCGGGGTCGGCGGGTTCGACCCGCGCGCTGGTGGGCGCGGCTGCG
>NZ_LAVM01000177.1:0-1025 GCF_001083815.1 Nocardiopsis sp. SBT366
TTTGTTGTAACAGACCCCCCAGCCCCCGGACTTCTCCCTTCCCCTCTCGTGGGCCAGCGTAGTTTGTGAAAAAGAACCGGCTTCCGGCCGCCCGCGTACTGGCCCCCGTACGGGTCGCCGCCGTAGCCGGGGCCGGGGGCCCCGCCGTAGGGGTCGCCTCCGTAGGGGCCTGCGCCGTAGGGGCCGCCCGGACCACCGGGGGGCATCCCGCCGGGAGGCGGACCCATCGGCGGCGGGCCGCCACCGGGAGGCATCCCGCCGTGGGGCATCCCGCCGTGGGGCATCCCGCCAGGGGGCATTCCGCCGTGGGGCATGCCACCGGGCGGCGGGCCCATCGGGGGCTGGCCGCCACTGTGCGGATCCATGGGCGGCTGTCCGCCGCTGGGTGTTCCGTAGGGCGGAACCTGGTTCGGGTCCTGCCCGTGGGGAGGAGGCTGATTCATGGGGTCCTTGGCTTTCCTTGCGCGGAGCTCACGGTGAGCGGGAGCGTGTGACCGGGCCACGCGAGGGGGATCTGCCTACTGTGGGGGGCATGGCACGACTGCTCATCGTTCACCACACGGTCTCACCCGCCACGAGGGAACTGCTGGACGCGGTGCTCGACGGCGCCCGAACAGACGATATCGAAGGCGTACGAGTGCAGGTCAAGGCGGCACTCTCCGCGAATGCCGCGGACCTGCTCGAAGCCGACGCGGTCGTACTCGGTACCCCCGCCAACATCGGCTACATGTCCGGTGCCCTCAAGCACTTCTTCGACACCGTCTACTACCCCGTGCAGGTCGACACACAGGGGCTTCCGTACGCACTGTACGTCCACGGTGACAACGACACCTCCGGAGCGGTCCGCTCGGTGGAGTCGGTGGCCAAGGGTATGGGATGGCACCGACACCGGCCCCCGGTGACCGTCACGGGGCGTCCGGACTCCGAGGCCCGCGAGGCGTGCTGGGAGTTGGGGGCGGTCACCGCGCTGGCCGCCCTGGAGCACGCGGGGGAGGGAGCGGAGGCGGAGGAGGCCGGGTAGAGGG